>JAVBJY010000054.1:0-22763 GCA_031546735.1 Eubacteriales bacterium | reverse complement strand
ACCAGATTTCCCATTGCTTAAAGCAAGTAAGACCCCTTGAAGACCACAAGGTAGATAGGCCTCGGGTGTAAGCACGGTAACGTGTTCAGCTGAGAGGTACTAATCGGTCGAGGGCTTGTCCTTCATTTGTTCTCTGTGTGTGTTGAAAACAGTTTGTTTTACAAGCTGTTGGATTGTCTTCTTCTTTAGTTTTGAGGGTATAATATTTACTCTTTTATTTTTTTATTTTTGATTTATATGCATAAAAAATGCTTTGTGAGAATAGAATAGATAGACAATGATCCTTGATAGCTCAGCGGTAGAGCATCCGGCTGTTAACCGGAGGGTCGTAGGTTCGAATCCTACTCGGGGAGTTTTCTCATGCGGCCCGTTGGTCAAGAGGTTAAGACACGGCCCTCTCACGGCTGAAACATGGGTTCGATTCCCATACGGGTCATTTTTTTTGTTTTATACGGCGCCATAGCCAAGTGGTAAGGCAGAGGTCTGCAACACCTCCATCCCCAGTTCAAATCTGGGTGGTGCCTTTAATGAAAAGAACCTATAAGCATATTGCTTATAGGTTCTTTTTGCTGTGCTTCTATAGGTGAAAAGGTGGAGCTGTTTTCGGCATATTGTTAGACATAGTGTAAGATAGGGGGAATGATTTGAGCCTTGGATTGGTTAATGATCCAGGGCTTTTTGTACGGTTAGGTCGTACAAGGTTACAAAAGATAGACAACAATAAAAAATATTGACTTATAAATAGGGATATTGTACAATAAACTTAATATATAATCTTTATAAAGTTCATGGATTAAGAGAGGAGAAAAAAATGGCAACACTCAGTGGTCAGCCCAAAACAATAAAGATCATAAACAACGACGTCATAAAGCAAATTATTAAAGAGCATGGCCCAATAACAAAACCTGAAATTTCAAGAATTTCAAAGTTAAGTTTGGCAACTGTCAATAAAATTGTAGACGATCTTGAACAAAATGAAGTCATTTATTCACTAGGAAAGGTCGATTCCACCGGAGGTAGAAAAGCAACCGCCTATAAGATTAATGGCGATATGGGTGTTATTCTCGGGTTGTACTATGTACAAAATACAGTAATTTGTTTTATCGCCAATATATCGGGCGAGCTTAAACATAAAGAATATGCCGAAATTTCAGATGAGCAAAAGGCAACAGCAGCAGTAGAATTTTTATCCGAATGCATCAAGCGTCTCATCGAAATCTCTGAAAATAAAAGCATCCTTGCCGTCGGCATCGGCATCCCCGGTGTCGTGAAGAATGGCGTCATATCCAACATCCCAAACATAAAGTCTTTAGAGAAAGTAAATTTAAAGCAAATAATAGAAAAGCAATACGACATCAGAACCTTTATTGAAAATGAAGTCAACCTTACAACCATGGGCATATTTTACGAAAAATATAGTAAAAAAGCCTCAAACATGCTCTTCATGTACGTAGGTGAAGGCATCGGGTCTGGACTGATCATCAATGACGAACTATACAAAGGTTTTTCAAATTTTGCTGGCGAGGTTAGTTATTTGACGATTGACAAAAGCCTGTATGAGGAGGAGGTGCCTCCGAGGTACAAAGGTAGCTTTGAAAACAGCATCGCATCAATCGGCAAGAAGCTTTCGGAAAATCCTTTGGACAAAGAGGTAAGCCGTGCTTTTGTGGACACATTGACGATTGCACTCTTGAATGTGATGTGTGTTGTGAACCCTGAAATCATATTGATTCACTGTGACTTTTTAAACAAAAAGAATTTTGAGCAGATTAAAACCAACTTACAACGGGTAATTGACGTAGAAAATATTTCTAAGTTGATTATGTTTAAGGCAAGTGAGATGGATAATATAAAAGGTACAATGAGTATGTGTCTTAGAGAGATAAATTCCGGATCATCTATATCAAAAAGAAAAGGTGATTGAGCGTTGGAATATTTAATGTCAGTAGATGGTGGGGGCACAAAGACCGAGTTTTGTATCGCAAAGATGACGGGTGACATGTTGTTTAGTTTTGAAGTGGGAAGTACCAACTATAAGTCAGTGGGCTTGGAAGAGGTACATCACAACATTAAAAAAGGATACGACATCCTGTTGCAAAAATTTAACATCGGTGTGGAAGATATCAAGTACACGGTTTTTGGCATCGCAGGGATAGACAGCAGCAAGGACTATGACAAAATCAAAGACATCTTATGCCAGATCGGTGTACGTGAAGGCGAATTTTATCTAGGAAATGATGGCGTGCTCGCTTTTTATGCAGGCGCCACACAACCGGGTATTGCCGTCATTTCAGGGACAGGCTCTATCATACTTGGCATTGGTGCGGATAAACAGATTACGAGGGTAGGCGGTTGGGGATACAATTTTAGTGACGAAGGTTCGGGTTATTGGATCGGTGCAAAAGCACTTTCATATGCACTTTTATATGCAGACGGTTGCTTTCCGTATTCACCCTTGTTTGATCGGCTTAAAACGCATTTTTGTATACCAGACATCAGCGAATTGCCATACGTCATAACCGAACTAACCGATTTTTTTGAAATTGCCAAGATTACCAAAATTATAATTGAGGAAGCACAAAAAGATGATGAGTTGAGTGTGAATTTATTAAAAGAAGGTGCCAGTAAGTTGGCGCTTCTTACATACTCTCTCTGGAATAGAATGCATTTTGATGAGGAAGAAAAAGTATCTATCGTGTTTTCAGGAGGTGTTTTAAAAAACAAGATATACAATCAAATGCTAGAAGATGAAATAAGAGCAAGGATTGGTCTGGAGAAGTCAGCAAACATTCAGTTTGTCGTAAATGACGAAATGCCTGTAAAGGGCGGCATTCAGCTGGCTCATTATTTGGTTACGCGCTGAACGCTGTACGGCTTCTGTTTTATGTCTCAACGATAAAAGCAACGCTAAAAACGAAGGAGGAAAAAACATGAAACGATTTATCGCACTCTTTACAACACTCTTGATGGTGGCAACATTTGGTACAACAGGATGTACGAAACCGGCACCGGATGCCGCGTCAAATGGAGCAGACAAACAAACGACAGAACAAGCAACAGAACAAGCCGCTACACCGGCGACAAACGAGGATACGAACACGCTCGTGATCGAATCAAGCCCAGAGCAACTGGCAAAGGGTCCCAATGGTGAGGTAGCCGCACCGGCCAGCAGTGTAACGATTTCGGATGAAGACAAGGCGGCTATCAAAGACAAAAAGTATAAAGCGGCTTTGATATGGGCAGGCTCTGGTGAGTGGTACAATGCGATGACTGAGGGAGCGAAAGCGACCTTTGAAGATCTTGGCATAGAGGTGGTTGCAACATCGGATGCAAACTTTGACCCCGCGAAACAGGCGACGGATATCGAAACGGCACTGGCACTTGAACCCAATATTATATTAACCCTTCCAGTTGACCCTGTTTCAGGCACGAGAGCGTATCAACCGGCGGTTGACAAAGGCATTAAGATTGTGTTTGCAGATAATGGCGTCAAAGACTACAAGGCAGGGCAACAATATACATCCATCGTAACCGGCGACCAATTTGGTATGGGGCGTGCGGCGGCTGACTCGATTGCAGAAGCCATCGGCGGCGAAGGCGAAATCGGTATGGTATGGTATGACGTGGATTATTTTGTGACAAACAACCGAGACAATGAATTTGAACGTACCATAAAATCAAAATATCCAAAGATCAAAATTGTATCCAAGATGGGATTTACAGATGAAAACGCGACAGAAGAACCGGCCTCTGCAATGATCCTTCAAAACCCTAACATCAAAGCGGTTTATTGTTCTTGGGATGTTGCGGCAGAAGGTGTTGTCTCGGCATTACGGGCAAACGGGCGTGAAGATATCAAAGTCGTGACCCATGATTTGGGTGCTACAAACTGCCTCAACATGGCCACCGGTGGATCATTTTATGGCACAATCTGCGATTTGCCATATGATATCGGCGCAACGATGGCAAAAACTGCGGCTCTTAGTTTAATCGGAAAACCAACAGAACCATTTTATGTTGTTGGTCTTATAAAAGTAAACAAATCAAATCTTGAACAGGCTTGGCAACGTTCTTTAAATAAAGAATTGCCGGACAGCATTATGAAAGTGCTTCAAAAATAGCAGGTTGTCCAAACTTTAAAGAGCAAGCATGCCGTATCACCGTATACTTGCACCGATTATCAATCATTGGGGGACAGATAAGATGGATTCTGTGAAAGCTTTTTTTGTCAAAATTAGGTTAAAAGAATATATTGTGTATTATTGTTTTGTGCTGATGCTCATTGGGTTTGCCATTGTTCTTCGGGATACGGCTTTTTTATCAAGCACCAACCTGATGAATATTTTGCGGCAGACGGCCATGATCTCGATTATGGCGGTGGGCATGACCTTTATTATCTCGGCGGGCGAAATTGACTTGTCTATGGGCGCTGTTGTTGCCTTGGTCGCCCTCGTAGCCGCGAGCATCTTACAAGCTACAGATAACATTCTATTGGCTGTGGCTGTGGCGCTTTCGATTGGTGCACTGATCGGTTTTATCAACGGCATTATCGTCACAAAGGTGCGGATACCCGCTTTCTTGGTGACACTGGGTACCCAGGGCATCATCATCGGTTTGGCCAGAACCATCACCGATTTGGAAGCGGTTCCGGTCGTCAACCCTACGTTTAATGCCATATTTGGCTCTGGCGATATTGGCCCGATTTCGTCTTTGTTTATTTGGACGATTGCCATTGTTGTCATTGGGCATGTGGTGTACAAGCATACGCCGTTTGGGCGTGCTGTGCTTGCAGTAGGTGGCAACAAGGCGGCGGCACGTTATTCTGGCATCCGAACTGACAGAATTCGAATTGCCGTTATGGTTATTGGTGGCGTTACCGCCGCACTTGCGGCACTTTTATACTGCGGCAGGCTACAAGGGGCAAGGTATACACTTGGTGCGGATGATTTGATGAACATTATTGCCGCCGTTGTTATCGGTGGAACAAGTTTTGCAGGCGGGCGCGGCACAATCATTGGTTCGCTGTTTGGCTCTATTATTATGGGGATGTTAAACAACGGGCTTTTGATCATGAATCTTTCGGTTTCAGAGCAGATGATGGCGAGGGGTGCCATTATCATTTTGGCCGTGTCTCTTAGCTTACGCGAGAAAAAAACAGAATAAGGGTTCATGAAATAGGAGCCCAAGGGGAGGGTTACATCTATGTTTTTAAACAAGCTAATGGAAAGAAATCCCGAATTTGTTCAAGCGGTTGTGAAGCTACACCAAGAAGGAAAAATTCCATCCAACAGTTATGTGCTTGATGTAGATATGATGGGTGAAAATACAAAAATTCTGAAGGAAACAGGAGACAAATTGGGTTTGACAGTATTGCCGATGACAAAACAGATCGGCAGAAACCCGGCAGTCATCCGAAAGATGAGAGATTGCGGCATTGAAGCGTGTGTCGTGGTGGACATGGCCGACGCGAGGGCGGTGTTTGAGGCTGGCTTGAAAGTGGGGCATGTGGGGCATCTCGTGCAGGTTCCAAAACATGAAAGCATCGCCGCAAGCACGATGAATCCTTTGTACTGGACGGTCTACTCAAAAGAAAAAGCACTGGAAGTAGCAGAGGCCGCGCGAAAGACAGGCCGGGTGCAAAATGTGTTTGCCAGAATCTACGCGAAGGGTGATACATTTTATACCAGTCACGAAGGCGGATTTAAAGCGGAAGAAATTGTAGAGGTGGCGAAATTTATAGACAGCCTTGAAGGTGTGCGCTTTGCAGGCATCACCACGTTTCCGGCGCTTTTGTACGACGGTGATTTAGAGGATATAAACGCCACACATAATTTGACCACATTGGCGAAGACTGCGGAAGCGTTACGCGAGGCAGGCTTCACAGACATCCAAATCAACAGCCCAGGCACGACCAGTGCGGCGGTTATGCCGATTCTTGCAAAAGCAGGGGCGACACAAGTAGAACCGGGCAATGCACTGGCGGGCACGACACCGTTGCATGCCATAAAAGATCTACCCGAAAAACCGGCCATCCTATATTTGAGCGAAGTTTCACATTTTTATGAGGAACAGGCATACTGCTTTGGGGGCGGTATGTACATTGATCCTGTGTTCAAGCCATATGATGTGCATGCGTTTGTTGGGCACGATCCAGACAGCATTGCCAAAAACAAGGTTGCGTGCTTGATGCCGCGGGCAGAATCCATTGATTATTATGCAAGGTTGCAAGCGGGTGAAGACAAAATCAAAACAGGCGACAGCGTCATATTCGGGTTTAGATGCCAAGCGTTTGTAACAAGGGCGTATGTGACGGCGTTAGCGGGAATGAAAACAGGAACACCTTATGTAGAAGGCATTTACGATCCGTATGGCAAAAGAGTGGGGTGGCCTATGTGAGTGAATACATTCTCTCTGTTCAAAACGTGTACAAATCTTTTGGCAAAAACGAAGTGCTACATGGGGTAGACTTTCATGTCAAAAGTGGCCAGATTCATGGGTTAGTCGGCGGCAATGGGGCCGGTAAATCGACGCTCATGAAAATCATAAACGGGGTTTATGCGAAGGACAAAGGCACGATTTTTGTAAATGGTGAAGAAGTAAATTATACAAATTCTATTGGGGCACAAAACGTCGGCATCTCCATGGTGTATCAAGAATTAAGCCTGATCCAAACAATGTCTGTGGGGGACAATTTGTTTTTGGCGAGAGAACCTGTTAAAAAAGGTCTGGGCTTAATTAATAAAAAGGAAATCATAAAAAAAGCAGATGAAGTGTTTAAACGGCTAAACGTAGACATTGATCCAACGGCAAACGTCGAAGATTTGAGCGTGGGCAATATGCAAATTGTTGAAATCGGCAAGGCGATCCTCTTGAGCAAAACCAAGGTATTGATACTGGATGAGCCGACCGCGTCTTTATCAGATGTCGAAATTCAGTCGTTGTTCAAAATTATGAGAGATTTAAAAGCAAAAGGGATATCCATTATCCTTGTCTCTCACCATCTGCAAGAGATCATGGAAATATGCGACGAGGTTACAGTATTAAGAGATGGGATGAATGCACTATCAAAAAAAGTTGTAGACACAAGTCTAGGCGAAATTATCGCCGCGATGCTAGGGGAAAGCGTTGCGGCACAAGGGTATCTTGAAGCATCAGGCAAACGATCCGATGCACCTATTCTTGAAGTGAAAAATATATGTCTAAAAAACAAAGTGCAGAATATCAGTTTTTCGCTTTATGGGGGCGAAGTAGTGGGACTTGTGGGGGTTATGGGAAGCGGAAGAACCGAAATACTCAACATGATTTACGGGCTTGAAAAACCGGATTCAGGCCAGATCATGTTAAAAGGAAAACAAGTAAGGGTAATGCACCCGGAAGAGGCGATTCGCAATGGCATCGCGATGGTGCCCGAAGACAGACGAACATGCGGCATCATTGCTGATCAGAGCATACGGATGAACGTTCTTCTTCCGATCTGGAATCGAATCAAAGGGATTTTCTTCATCAAAGACAGAGAAGGGGTTGCACTCACCGAAGAGTACATCAAAAAGCTATCTGTCAAGTGCCAAGGCACAGAAGAAGAAATCGGAAACCTGTCTGGCGGCAATCAACAGAAGGTGGTGTTTGCCAAAAGCCTGATTAGCGACCCGGATGTTTTTTTACTAGATGACCCGATGGTGGGGGTTGACATCGCGGCAAAGTCAAGCATTTCGAAGCTAATGCGCAAGCTTGCCGATTCAGGCAAGGCAGTGCTCCTTGTTTCGAGCGAATTTGACGAAATCGCCAAGATAGCCGAACGCGTTTTGATTATCAGCGATGGCAAAATAAAGAGCCAAATCGTCAGGGGCGAAGGCGAGATATCAGAGTCTTCGTTGCTTGCGGCTATTTATACCGCGTAACGATTACAGGCAGTGTATCATGAGATTGATCTGCTAAAATGAACCCAAGCGTACTTGTCGCTTGGGTTCATTTTAATTTGAAAATAAAAGTGTTGACATAATCATGTATAGATGGTAATATAAGCGAGTGGTTTTCACCACACTTGCTTTATTTTTGCGGCCCAGTAGCTCAGTTGGTTAGAGCGCTGGCCTGTCACGCCAGAGGTCGTGGGTTCGAGCCCCTTCTGGGTCGCCATTATATTTGCTTGGTTCGACATATACTGTTTTGGTATGTGTTTTTTTTATGCCATCGGCATTTTAAAGGAGGAACGAAACATGGCACCATTAGCGCATACAGAGTCACACAAAAAGAAAAATAGCGTAGTAAATGGCATTATCGATGGCTTGACGGGGATTTTTATGCCCATTGTCAATTTGATGAGTGCAGCCGGTATTTGTAAAGGGCTGTTGGTCATTTTGCTGACGATTGGTGCCGTGAGCAAGGGTACCCATACATACATGATTTTTAATGCCATCGGTGATGGGCTGTTTTATTTTTTGCCTGTCTTACTGGCCGTGACATCAGCCAAAAAGTTTGGTGCCAACCAGTATACAGCCATGATTATTGCGGGCATCCTTTTATATCCAGAGTTGGTGGGGCTATTTAAATCGGGTGAGGCGATCTTTTTTATGGGTATGCCTGTCGTATCCGTTGCCTATCCCTATAGCGTCATTCCCATTATTCTTGCGGTTGGGTTACAATCTTTTGTAGAAAAATGGCTCAACAAAATCGTGCCGGAATTGGTCAGAGGCTTTTTGACGGCACTGGTAACGATCTTATTTGTCAGCACGGTTACGTTTTTGGTGTTAGGCCCTATTGGAAAAGTCATTGGTGATGTATTAGGGTTTGGCTATCACTTTGTTTATAATTTGAATCACATCCTGGCGGGCTTCTGCTTGGGCTTCTCCATCCAACTGATGGTCATATTTGGCTTTCAATGGGGCATCATCCCAATTGCAATCAGCAATGTGGCGACGACGGGTTCGGATACCATTTTGGCTTGTATCGGGCCGGCTGTTTTTGCACAGGCGGGTGCGGCTTTGGCTGTTTTTGTGAAAACGAAAAACAAAGAATTTAAGACGGTGGCGTTATCGGCGGCGGTTTCTTCTTTCTTTGGCGTCACCGAACCGGCACTCTTTGGGGTCAATCTTCCACTTAAAAAGCCGCTTATGGCCGTGTGTATTGCTGGTGGCATCGGCGGTGCCATTGTTGGTTTTTCGGGAGCATCGGCCATGGCATTTGCGTTTGCCAGTGTGGCAACGTTGCCCGTTTTTATCGGCAAGGGCTTTGGATTATTTGTCGCCGCGTGTACGTTAAGCGGCATCATGTCGTTTGTTCTCACGATGCTTTTCAAATTCGACACACCAGAATAAAATAATAAAACCCCGCACAAGTTCGGTTTACACGAACTTGTGCGGGGTTTTTGTATGTTTGTCACTTTGTCAAAGACTAATCAATCATCCCAAACGCCTTTGTCATATTCATCAAAACCACGGCGGCTTGCGCCCTTGTGGTTAAGCCTGTAGGGTCAAAGGATGAAGCAGACGTGCCTTTCATGATGTTCAGTTTATAGACGGTCTGCACGCTGTTTTGGTATGCCTCATCGAGCATGTTATAATCTGTAAATTTTGAATCGAGTTGGATGTATTGGTCTGTCATCATTATATTTTCGTATTGGACAGCACCGGAAAGGATACCGGCCATTTCTTCTCTTGTAATCGGTTGGTTCGGGTAAAAATTGCCTGTTGTGCTGGACGCAATCAAGTTTAACAATCCGGCGGACTTGGCTTTTGCGATGGTGTCATAGTAAAAACTGCCCTTGCTTACATCAAGGTATGCTTTTACTTTTGTATCTGGCTCTGGGAGCTGTAGCGCATTGACTATCATTTGAACAAATTCTGCTCTTGTGACCACGCGGCTTGGTTGGTATTGATCATTTCCGACGCCGATGACAAGACCTTTTGCCGCCGCTTGCTCGATGTATGAGGTATACCAAACGTCTGGTTTGACATCTGTGAAGGTAACATGGTTGGTGGTAATCATGTAGGTGCTATTGGATTTGGATGGAATCTGGGCATACCACACATCACCGATGTTCATTTTTTTATGCGGTACAAACTCGAATTTCGCTGTTGTTTCGTTGTATCGTCTGACACCGAAATAGCCAGGTATCATTTTTACCGTTTTATCAAGGGCAATCAAACGCACAATGGGTTGAGTAAATTCTGTCACTTCCTGTATCACACGAGAGGTGCCGTTGTTGATAATTTCTACCTTAAAGTCGACAATCGCCCCTAACACTTTCGCAACGGGCAGTTCCTTCTCTAATGCCTTTTGGATGGAGGAGTTTTCTGATTGATCCGTCATTGTAAATTTGAAGCCTACATCCGACGGTTTTAGGTTGTTGTCGGAAAGGAATTGGTCAAAGTTAGGAATGAGGGACGCAAAATCAACTGGTACTTGATAGATAGCAAAAGGCGCTTGAATTTCGATTTGGAACGGTTGGTCATGGGTCTTGGTGCTGTCTTGTAGGGTTATAAACGTTTCATATGGAATGGTGACAGAGGCAGACGGGTTGCGACCGTTGTCTGTCGTTGTTGGGGTTGCTACTATTGTATATTTGTCTTTTGTCGTATCAATTTTTGAATCGGTTAAATTTTTACCATTGCTCAAAATAGGGGCGGCGGTCAACGTAGTTGAAGTTGAGCCATTTGCACCAGTTTTGCTTACCACTTTCACCCATGCGGTTGTGGTGATAGGTCGATAGTTTGAACCGTCTGCTGGCATAAATGTTACTTCATATCCGCCGCTTTCTCTCACGATCTGGCTAAAGTTTGACCAAGCGAACGAGCCGTTTACACTGGCTTCACCGCCGATGATTTCACAGTTCCAGAGGGAGGTGCCAGCAACCACGTCAGACCCTGTTGGATCTGTCACGATGGTTGGCGTTTGTTTGGACGAACTGCCATCGTCAAAAAATATTTTGACCAGTGCGGGCACAGAGGCGTACGTATCAGCATCTGTCGGCATAAATGTCACGGGGTATTGACCACCACCAGTGATAATCATATCAGGATCGGTCCAGACAAAGGTGCCGTCTACGCTTGCCGTGCCACCGACTAATGTGGCGCGCCCTACATTGCCTTTAAAGGTGAAACCGCGTGCAACTGGAACAGTGAGAACTGTTGGTATTTGCTTTGTTACAGCCAACGAACCGACAGCAACTGACGCAACGTCAAGGTTGGAGGCATCGCCCACAGCCGAAACGTGGAGGGAGTAGGTGCCTGCTGGCAATGCATTTAAGTCGTCTGCCAAAAACGAAAAGTTAATCGTGCCGTTTTGTAAAGCAGCAGACGAGGTGGCAATCTGTTTGCTACCGTCTGCTGAGGCCAAAGTGGCGGCTAGATTGATGCTATTTCCGTTAAAGTAAGCATTTGACAAGGTAGCAGAGACCGATTTTGCGCCAACCGAACCAATTGTGCCCGATAGCGTATTGGTGCCTGTGAGCACAGGTTGGGCTTTAAGCACGTTAATGGTGAGCGTCTGGGTTATCTTTCCGCCGCTAGCCGCATCAAAATCAATCGCAATGACGGCCGTATAGGTGCCTACAACTGTCGGCGTGCCTGTTATGTATCTCGGCTGATTGTCAAGGGGGATCGATACATCTGCAATGGCCAAGCCCGGTGGCAATGCGCCAGATTCGATATAATAGCCAGATGTGGGGACATGCCCGTCGTTATCTCCGGTTAGGGCAATCGACACGGGTCCTCCGATTGTATAAGAGGAAGGGGTGGCTGCGATGATGGTAAAGGCCGCTGCCGCGTTCGCCATGATTGCAGAATTGGCGAGTAACAAAACAATGAGTAAGAGTGAAAAAAACTTTTTCATGTTAAATCACGTCCTTTCTACACCTTTGAGCGCACATGTGTGTGCATCGTATGGTGTGCATATACTCCATGTGGAGTATAAAATAATAAAAGTATCATAAGACCATATAAAACGCCTACAATAATATTATACTACAAAACAGCAGAATTATCTATAAAGAAATGATAGATAATTCTGCTGTGATCACGAAATACCGAGGTACTGTAATAGTACGGGAACCAGCCCGATGATAAAGCCAAGAAGACCGCCCACATTGGTGATGGCGTTTAATTCTTTCTTTGCAACCGAAAGCACGATGTCTTCGGTCATTTGAATTTCAAAGCTGTTGATTTGCCGCTCGACAATTGCGCTAATGTCCAAGGAAGAAACGAAGAGAGAAGCCACTTTTGTCAGAATGGTCTTTCTGATACCCTCCATTTGGTTTGTGTCAAAGAAAGAGAGGCGACCAAGGTTAAATTGCAAAATAAGATCCAACAGTTTTTGCGCCAACGGCTGTGTATGTTTCATAAATTCGGGTTGTAGCGCATCACAATAATACTGTTTAAGCGTCGTCTTTAAAAATGCCGTGAGCGCGTCACGCTTTGCTTCTAGCCTTGTCGGCAACACATCGCCCCCGAGCGATTGTCTCGCGTAGGAAACCACTTTGTCAAGTACAGCGAGAAGGGTGGATTCGTTTAAAAACTTTAGTGTAGCAGAACGGGTGGGGGCTGGTTCCTCTGAAGGCTCTTCCGACAAAAATTGTGACACGTTGTCTGTCAACGTTTTGAGTTCGCAGTTCCAGATCTGGTTGAGGAAGCTGTGGAGTTTGATCATGAAGATGAGGCGGTTATCCTCCTCGTCAAAATAATCGACCAACGATTGCTTTAGGTTGTCATACACCTTGTCTGTGTTGACGAATAGCCCGGCAAGTTTGCCGATGTTTGCGCCAACAAACTTAGACGTAAGGGTGCGAAGCGAATGGTCTAGGTCTGCATGATCCTCCAAATAGGAAACGACCGCACGGGTGAACACGGGCAGATTTTCAGAAAGGTACATGTTTAGTTTTTCTTCGTCGGGTTTCTTTATGTAGTCACTTATTTTTTTGTCTAGGACAAACGGGTTTATCGCTTGTTGCATGGCATCACTAAAGAGATAGGGGATGCCTTTGGTTCTTATGCTCTCTTCGAAAAAATCCAGTATCGCGTCTGTTGGGGCGTGACCGTTTTTTAAAAAAGAGACAACGGACTCTACGGCTGAATCGATGCATGTTGTATACAAGGCTTCATTGCGTAACCCGTTGTACAGCGCCGCTTCTAACTGGTTTTTGACAGAAAGAACCAATGCGTCCTTGTTCTCGCCTGCGACCATCGTCAGAATATCGTCTAGTGTGTGGTGCTGGAGCTCGCACATCAACTGGGTGAGCTTTTCATTTACCCCCTCCGACTGTAGATGCTCGTTTAAAATTTCGGCGGTCAGCAAATAGTCGCTTGTCACATTGCCGACTTTTTGAGCAAGCTTGTGCCGATCCTTCGGGATGAGACCGGGGGTAAACGGCAATTTTATGCCAAATATACGCTTTTCTTCATGGGGCAAAAAGAGCATCTTGATGGCAAGCCAATTTGTAAAATAACCGATAACAGCGCCCGAGATGGGCGAGATAATATATTGTAACATGAAATGAAAGTCCTCCTTGTGATAAAAAAACTCTTGCAAACTCAACGGAATCAAAGGTTTGCAAGAGGGATGCACGTGCCTTCATACAACCAATGGATGGAGCGAATGGATATCGATGCCACTTAAAAGCCCAGCGGTAATCGCCCCCAAAACATTGTAAATATCCTTATCGACGACATTCACAGGGAACTCTTGCTCTTCTAGCACAAGCCCGGAGCGCGTCGGAAGAGAGCGCTGGATACAGCATTGGATGGTTTGGTAATGGCCGCTTGCCACACTTGAAGCGGTGACCCAAGCCTTGCTGTTAAAGCCGTAGGTGATCAGCTTTGCCTTGTTGTTTCGAAGCAATGTAAAATTGTTTTTGTCATCAGAATTAAGCACGACGATGCCATTCAATCTCGTCGTCAGGTCAAAATCCTTTGGTAGTTTGGAAGGCTTGAATTTGTTGATGATTAAAATATCGGCTTGCTCTGGTTCTGCATGCTGTGGTTCGAGTGCGTCCGATACGATGACGGCATACGTTGTGGATGTGTTCTCTGGGCTCTTTGTCTCGTCCCGAACCCATATCGGCATATTCGAATGCTCGCATAAATTTGTCAAAATCTCGGCAGTTTGCAAAAAGCCCCCCATAACACTGATTTTTGTCATGCACACACCTCGTTGTCTAAAATTTGTGCTTTGCAGCACGCGCTTAGAATCTGCGTTTTCATGGATACCTATATTGTGAGTGAAATCGATAAATATATGTATAGAAAATATGGAAGAACGTGTGCGGAACAAATGATCATGCCTGTTTTTTAAGAAGAAACCGCCTTTTTGCCTATCTTTAAGCCGTCTATATTCGCGTCTTTTACAACCACGTCACCTTCGTGTAACCCTTCTACCACATAGTCTGTGCGCGTTTCCACCCCTTTGGTCACGTTTGCCATCGCCAACATGCCATCTCGTATGACCCAAACCGTGTCTTGATCGGAAACGGTAAATAAAGCCGTTTTTGGCACAAGAAGTTTGTCTGCTTGTTTGTAAACGGTGAAGGTCGTGTCTAGTTGGGCACCGTCTAGTAGTGTGATGCCTTCGGGTACAGTGGGCATAATGTCGATTTTGACCCGTCGCTCTTCCACACCTAGCGGTGACGTTTTGATTTCGGCGGTGCGTCCAATCTTGTGTATGATGCCGTCGAAGGTTACGTCACCGATTCGTTGCTTTAAGGTCAAAGAAACCGCGTCGCCGATGTGGCATTCGTTCAAATCTTGTACGCTGATAAAACATTCCACCATCCGATTGGCCTCATTGATCACGGTCAACAGACGTGTGGACGGCGTGCAGATGCTTTTTGTTGTGCCTACCACATCTTTTGCGATGCCATCTGTGGGCGCTGTGATGGTGCAGTCGGCAAGTTTCTTGTTCAAAAGGGCGAGTGCCGCGTTATTTCCTTCGATCTGCGTGTCATAATACTGCATCATGGATTCGTTGTAGTTTTTACGCAAGCTATCGTTTGTATACTCGATTTGTGTTTGGAGCGATTTTTTGGTTACGTCAAAGGCAACCGCGCCGTCGGACGAACGAATGACTTCCAATTGCTGTTCGGCTTGTGCCAACGAACTCTCTAGCCCTTGCACTTTGGAAAGCGCCGCGTCTACATCGCTCTTTTGCAAGGCACCGGCGGCAAACAAGGTGTTTGTCTTTTCATATTGCTCTTTTTCGTACGCCAAGTCGGTTTTGATTTGGGATACGACAAGTTGTTGAAGGCGCGTTTGCTCTGCCAGTGTCGTTTCAGAAGTCGCGTATTGGGTGGTTGCCTTTTCAAGCTCGCCCATCAACGTTTCTTTGCTTGTTTTCAGGTCATCCCGTCTTTTTTGTTCTTGTTGGGCGAGGTTGCTTTTTTGTGCGGCAAAGCCTTTGGTCGCCGCTTGGAGTTGTTTGACTTGGGATTCGAGGTCGGTTTTGTCAATCGTAAAGAGAACATCTCCAGCCTTTACCTGTTGGTCATCTACCACATGAACCGAGGCGATTTCACCGTTTACAAGGGGGTAGATGTCTGTTATATCATCAGAGGTGACGATGCCATCTTCGATGAAGTAGACCTCTGCCGTTTGCTTGGTGAGGGTGGTTGTTTCCAGTTTGATGGGCTTCGAGGTATTGACCAGATAGGCCGCCACACCGCCCGCGATGACGAGAAGCCATAAAATCAATTTCACAATTTTTTTCATATCATTCGCGCTCCTTTAAAACGTCGACCAAGTCAAATCGCCGGATGGCTTTTTTTGCCGATTGGTTTGCCAATAGAACAGACAGGATGCAACCCAACGCCGCCAACATGTATGAGTACAGCGGTGTAGACGTGGGGAAAGTAAAGGTAGACATGTCGATGGAATTGCGCAAGCCTTCTTTCATGAGCATCGTCAGCGGTACGCCGAACCCGATGCCAAACAAGCACAGTATCCAGTATTCAAACGACAAAATGTCTGCCACCTCGGAGGCGTGTAAACCAAGCACCCGTAACGTCGCATATTCTCTTTTGCGCTCAGACAGGGAGATGGTCGATGTATTATAAATGATTGCAAAGGCAACCACAACACTCATCAAAAAAACAAAATAAATCATAAACCGATAGCTACCCATCATGTCGTCATATCGTTTTTTTGTCGTCGTCTTGTCATCAAGCCCCGCAATGTTTTTGCCGTTTAGCAGTTCGGTGATGATTTGGGGAGCGTTGTCGGTTTTACATACGATAGCCGAAACCGATCTTTCGATGTGAAACAAATCGGACAGGCTACCGAGTTCGATGTAACAGCCGCTACCAAAATTTTGTGTCACCACGTCGGTGACGATCACCTTTGGTTCTTCTTTTAGAAGCGGCGTTGAAATGACAATTGAATCGCCCTTTGTCACCGCCAAATCGTCTGCGACCTTGTTTGAGAGAATGACGCCATGTGTCGGGGGTGGTAGGTTGGTTCCTTTGTCATTGTCATAAATTTTATACAGGGCGGACTGTGGTTCGATGCCTGTTAGCATCATGCCCGTTTGCAGGTGGTTATGTTTTAACACGACAGGGATTTCTAACAGACCCTCGGTTAAGGTGGCATCTTTCAAAAGGATGATGCTTTCGATACCGTCCCTATAGGCAACAGGCGTATCCAAGGTGATCTTCAAATCATAGAGCTGTACCTTCGAAAAAAGATCAAGCATCATCGCGTCCATCATGACATTATAAGAGCCCATAAACGCCATGAGCGCGAAGGAAATGCTGATGCTAAACACGACGACAAGAGAGCGGAATTTGTTTCTGGCGATGCTACGCAGTGTGATGAAGCCGCCCATGGTGAGGAAAACCTTCAAAATATTTAGGTGTTTAATCCAATCGGTTTTGATCAGGGGCGGGGCGGCTGGGCGCATGGCATCGGCGGGTTTTAACCGTGTAATGCCGAAGGCACCGGCAAACGCGCCGATGCACCCAAAAAAAACAGAAATAATCATGCCGTATACCAAAAACCGATACGAGAACGACGCGGCGATATCGGGGATATTAAAAAATGTTGCATAAATAGTGAGCATATACCCCGAAAGATAATAGCCCATCACAATGCCGACAAGACCACCCAACACCCCAATCATCAATCCGTACCCGAGGTAATGAAGCAAGACGACAAAATTGGAGTAGCCGAACGCCTTTAGTGTGCCGATCTCCATTCGTTCTTGCTCGATAACCCGCTTCAACATGATGTACAATATGACGACACTGATGCCGATAAAAAGTGTTGGCATGGTGGTGGCATACGATTTGATGCTTTTGATCTCTGTGTCTAGCATATTTTTGCTGGGCTGGTCGTCTTGTTTGATGAAGGAGAGTATGCCGTAAGGACGCAGTGCATCCTCGATTGCGACTTTTAAATCATCAAACGTATACCCCTCCTTAAATGTAACGGAAACATCGTTCGACAGCCCCGTCATACCCGTCATAAGGGCGAGGTCTTCTTTCTGCACAAAGCCGATATCAAAGGATTCGGTGTCAGGCAACATTTCTGTGTTGTCTTTAATCGTGTATACAAATTCGGGGCTCATGGCGGTGCCGATGACGGAAAAGTCATATACCTTTCCTTTTATAAGCAAGGGCAGTGTATCGCCGACTTGCAGATGATGCGCCGTAAAAAAACCACTGCCCACCACGATTTGGTTTGAGGAGGAGAAGGGCGAACCGGTGCGCTTAAAATCATTGAGCCGTATTTCGTCCGGCACGGTGTCGTCATAAGAAATGAGCCGTAGCGTAATCATTTTGTCCGTGGTACCTGTCAACACCCGTGCGTCGTACACGATTCTGGTTTGTGCGTCCAAAACACCGGGGATTGTCTGTATCGTTTTGATATCGGCATCGGGCATTCCTTTCACTTTCGCAAAGGCGTCTGCGAGATGACAGGTGCGATAAAAATTTTCGGCAGAGGTGGAGAGCCCGTAGAAACTTCGGTTCATGGCAATATAAAGGCTGATTCCAAGTGAAATCAGCAGGATACAAGCCAAGTACGCTTTTTTGTTGCGCATAATGCTTCGGTAGGCTTTTCGCAGAAGAATCACCACGACACCTCCAACGGACTGACCGGATGTTCGTTGACGACGATTTTGTCAATAAGCCCGTCCTTGATATAAAACACACGGTCGCCCATTTCGCTAATGCCGGCGTTATGGGTAATGATAACGACGGTTTTTTGATACTCGGTATTAAAATCTTTTAAAATCTTCAACACTTCGATGCCTGTTTTAAAATCCAGTGCGCCGGTCGGCTCGTCACACAACAAAATGTGCGGATTTTTGCCGATGGCTCTTGCGATGGCGATACGCTGTTGTTGCCCACCCGAGAGCTGTGAGGGGAAGTGATGTTTGCGGTCGAGCAAACCGATCTTAGAAAGCAACTCGTCGATGTCGAGTGGGTTAGGCGAAAGCTGTGAAGAGATGGCGATGTTTTCAAAGGCGGTTAGGTTGGGGATGAGGTTGTAAAATTGAAACACAAAGCCGACGCCATTTCGGCGGTATTTTGTTAGATCACGTTCATTTGCTTTTGAGATGTCTTTGTTGTTATAAAACACATGGCCGCTTGACGGCTTATCGATGCCGCCGATGATGTTTAGCATGGTGCTCTTGCCAGAACCCGAAGGACCCAATATAACCACAAACTCACCTTCAAATAAGTCGAACGTCACACCTTGCAGTGCTTTTACGGTGATTTCGCCCATTTGATAATGCTTTGTTACATTTTCTACTCTCAGTATTTCCATGTCACATCACCTTCGTTCGTATCGAGTGCAGAGAGGGTTAAAAGATATGATAGGTGTGTCCGCCGTTCTTTACGCTTCGGGTCAGCATTTCATCCGCTTTTCGGTAGAGGATTTCAAAATCGAGGCCGTCTTCGGGGAAAGCGGAGATACCCGCCGAAACCGTAAGTGGACTACCTGTAAACGCCGCAAGGGATTTGTGCATCGACGAAAAAATCGCCTCTACCCATTGTTTGGATGTTTTTTCTTTGTCGTATGTTACGACCAGTGCAAATTCATTTCCGTCTAGGCGTGAGACGATCGGGTCATACGCTTCGGGTATATCGAGCAGGACGGTTGCAAAAAATTCGAGGGCGCGGTTGGCGCTGGCAATGCCGTCATGTTCGTTTAGCATGTTTAATTGGTCGATCGACAGTAAGAAAAAGAGAAACGGCTCCCGCCGTTTGAAGCGCGCGGAGACAACATGCAAAAACTCGTGCCGATGCAGAAGTTTGGTCAGTTTATCTGTGCGTTGTAAATAATGCATGCGGGCCAAATTTTCCTTCCGTTTTCTGGTCGTGGCAATGATGGATGGAATGGTAACGACAAGCAAAATAAAAAGCAATAGGCATACAACGGCGTAGGCGATTTGCACAAAGGCGATCTTTTTGTTTTCGATGGCAGGCGAAATGACATTTAAGAACGTGGAGTAGTTTAACAATTGAATGTACTGTGTTTTGGTCAGCGTATTTTGGCTGTCGCTCTCAAAAAACGTCTCTGCGATTTTTTGTGTTTCAAAATCATTGTTTACGATAACTTTGATGGCATATTGTGCCACGGCACCTTTATACTCGATTTCGGCTAGCGCGTCTTGGTTCATCGTGTATTCATCAAACAAAATATAATCGACTTCTTTGTGCCGCATGGCGGCAATCAGCTTGTCATCGGTGTCATAATAGACAAAATGAATATGCGGCATCGGCTTGATGCGCCCGGTATCGACATAATATTTAAAAACAGAGGAGTAGCCAATGACCGTGTCATGACCAGGCGGGATCAGTGTCAATGGCGGCTGATCAAAGGTAGAATAGGCGACGTATTTGCCGGATAAGAGCGTGTACTGCTTATACATATCAAACACAGGCGTTGGGTTTACGGCTTCAATGGAATGGGTATCGGTCAGGTCACAGCATACGATCATGTCTAGCTCATGTGCCTGAAAGCGTTTGCATATGTCAGAATAATCACCACGAACAGTTGTAAACGGAAAGCCTAACGTTTTTTGATAGCTGTTAAACAAGGAAACAAAAACACCGAACGGTATGCGCTGATCCATCATAAATTGATAGGGCGGATGCTCATAAAAACCAACTTTAAGTGGTTTGCGGTTGTCAAGCACATGAGATACGTAAGCCGAAACGTGATCGGCTTTTCGGTTATACAAAATGGCGTTCTGGTTGCTGATGTCGGTCAGGTTTTCCTTTTCTAACATTGTGTTAAAAACAGAAACGACCTTTGCATGACCGACAATATTTTTTAGTCTTGGTGAGTCGTTCAGAAAGACAGTCGTTTGGTTTAATGGATCGTGGATGGTCTCGTTTGCAACAAACATGTCGATGTCATTGTTCTTATAGCTTTCATACATGCTTTCAAAGGTTTCAAACGGCACGTACGAAATTTTATCGTGAAAGTCAGCAGAAATCGGCATAGCAGAATAAATATCAAAGTGAATATAGCCGACGGTGAGTTTATCTTTTGCAAGGCAATCGTCTTCCGAAAAATTGGATTTTGCATACAGCCTGTTTACATACGGTACGCCTTGGGCGGAGGCGGTAAGGGTAGAATCATTTTGTTCGTCTAAAAAGGACACGGCCAGTGGGTTTGTCCGCAGTTCATCCTTCAAATCGGAAATGCTTTTAAATAGCTCGTACTTGACTTTAATGCCTGTTTTTTCTGTAAACAAGTTACCGATATCCACAGCCGTGCCCCGCGGCGTATCGTTTTCATAAAAAAAATACGCAGACGTTGGCATGTCAAATATAAGAAAGGTAACGGTATCTTCCCGGTGGGCGTTAATCCATGCGATTTGGTGCTTGTCAAATAAATCGTGGGTCAGACCAAACACATGTGCACACGGCAAAACAACCCATAAAAAAACAAAAAGTAAAGCGGTCTTTTTTCGAAACATGGTCAGATCATCTCCCCATTATGGCGGTTAAAATGCCGCGTCTTCTGCGTAAGTCCAAGTGTTGCGCCCTTTTTCCTTGCTCTCGGCAAGTGCATCATAGGTTTGCTTTAATAGCATAGGTATGGTTATGGCGGGGGTGAATTTGCAAATGCCTACAGACAAGGTGATTTTCACAGAGATCTCGTTGTGCTCAAAATGATACACGCGAAGAATGACTTGTTGCACCAACTTAATGGCGGCATCTTTGTCGGCACTTTTAAAGGCGACAGCAAATTCGTCGCCGCCGATTCGCCCAAGATAGCCCTCTTTGCCTACGGTCGCCTTCAGTGAATTGGCAACGTGTGCAAGCACAAAATCGCCCGTTTCATGCCTGTACTGCTCATTTATCTCTTTAAGCCGGTCGATTTCAAAGACAATCAAGGAAAATGCTTCATTTGTATGCGTCATCTCTTCAAGGGTGGCGTAAAAGACATTCCGGTCGGGCAGGGCGGTCAGCCAATCTGTCTGCTCAAGCAGGTTACTTTGCTTTTGTTCTCGGCGTAGCTTTGATTTTAGCACAAGGGAAACCAGTGCCAAGGCAAGCACCAACACCAAAAAGCCAACAAAAGATTTTTTCATAAACAGGGCATGCATCGTGGCGTTAAGACGGGCTTGGGTGTGATTGGATTCGAACAGCAAGGTGCCATAATTGAGCAGATCGGCGTACACATTTCTCAGCACTTGGTAAGAATACCGCCCGAGATCGTTATAAAATAGGTTATAAATGGCTTGGAGGTGTGGGTTGTCGTTTACATAAAAAACGGTGCGGTATTGCCCCAAGACACCTTTTAAAGACATTCGTTCGGCATATTTTAGATGTTCGTTGTAAAAATTAAACGCGATATAATCTACGTCTCTTTTGAGCAGGCTTTCGGTAAGTTCGTCTGTTGTTTTGTAATACACATAGTCGATGTTTTCATTGTCTACCAGTACGCCTTGTTCATGCAAAAACGAGAGCTGGTTTGTGTACCCGATGCGCAGTGGCTTGCCTTGTGGGCTTATTGCCCAGTCGTGGTCGGGCTTGACAATCGGCGTTTCATAGAGACCATAGAGCACAATGTCCGAGTCATACAATTCGTATTGTTTGTAGGACTCGAAGCCCCTTGCCAGCGGAATGTCGGCGTCATCATAGACGAGCTTGACTTGGGGGACGAGCAAGACGTCGATCTTCCCCTTAAGAAAAGAGTGGCATAGCTCTGCAAATGAACCATACACGGGAACATGGGTGATGCCATACTGATTTTTCTGGTCGTCGGTGACTTGCCTTACGATGCCGCACATCTCTTTGCCCAGTTTAAACTGGAAGGTCGGGTTCTCGTATATACCGATCCGTATGTTTTTGATTGTCTTGGTGTCGGTTGCTACGTCAAGGGGGAGGCCGGAGGTGAAGCAGTTATAAAGGGCGCTATTGTCTCGATAGGTCTGCTTATAGTCGATGGCGTAGAGGATCGTATCCAAAATAGAAGTAAACATTTTGTCACCAGCAAAGTGAAAATCAAAATAATATTGCGCAGGCAGATACACCTCGGAAAACTCAACGTTATTTTTGAATTGATCCGAATAAAAGTCCATTACAACGACGCCGTCGATTTTTCCGCTTTTAAGCGCGGCGGTTAATGACATGACGTCGTCATAGGGATCGGTCTGCACGTGAGGCATCTTTTCTTTTAGTGATGTGAGGAGGCTCTCGCTTGTGACCAAATATCCAAGCCTGACAGTGTTAAGGTCACGACCGCCCAAATCATTGCCCTTCAAACAATACACGTCACAGTCAAACAAAAGGTTGTTCTCGGTGTAATTGGTTTTATCTCTTT
>JAVBJY010000093.1:0-11463 GCA_031546735.1 Eubacteriales bacterium | reverse complement strand
CGCATCTTTAAAATTGATGAAGTTGACGCCCTTCACAACCCGACCGTTGTTTACATCCAGACACGGAATAATCCGCTTCGTATGCATCTTTATACACCTCTCTCGAATTGGTTAATTGCGTCTTTTAATTGGATGTTGCCTCTATACAACGCCTTGCCAATAATCACGCCTTGGGCGCCGATGCGATGAACCGATTCTAAATCTTTAACAGATGAAACGCCGCCGGAGGCAATAATATCCAAACCTGTTTTTTCGATCAAATCTTTTGTATGCTCGACGTTTGGCCCTGACATCATGCCATCCTTTGCAATGTCTGTGTAGATGATGGTTCGTACCCCCATCGTTTTACATTGCAAACATAGGTTAAGGGCAGAGGTTTTGCTCACTTCTTCCCAACCTTCTACGGCCACCATTCCGTTTGACGCATCAATGCCGACGGCAATTCTGTCGCTTCCGTATATATTGATCGCTTCTCTCACAAAGGCAGGATTTTTGATTGCACCAGTGCCAATGATTACCCGCGACACACCGAGGTTGATCTTATCTTCCACGTTTCGCATGTTGCGAATGCCGCCACCGACTTGTACAGGAATTTTATATTCATCAATAATGGATTTGAGGATATCATTGATAAAGCTTTTTCCATATCTTGCGCCGTCCAGATCGACGATGTGCAAGTACGTCGCCCCTTCGCTCGCCCATTGTTTGGCGACCTCTGAGGGGTTGCTGTTAAACACGGTTACGTCATCAAATTTCCCTTGTGAAAGGCGTACACATTGGCCATCTTTGATGTCAATCGCAGGATAAATTTGCATTTTTTAAGCCTCCAAAATTTTTTAATATAGTCAAGCCGATTTTTCCGCTTTTTTCTGGGTGGAACTGCACGCCGTGTACGTTGCCCTTCTTCACTGCCACTTGAATTTCGTAACCATACGGTGTCTTAGATGAAACAATCGACGCATCTGTACACAAATGATAGGAATGAACAAAGTACACGTAACAGTCGTTTGCAAGCCCCTGAAACAACTCATCTTCGCCTATAAACTGAAGCGAATTCCAACCGACATGAGGCACTTTTAAATGGGTGTTAAACTTTTGGATATGACCCTTTAAAATGCCAAGCCCTTCATGGACGCCGTTCTCATGGCTTGTCTCAAATAACAACTGCATGCCAAGGCAAATGCCCAAAAACGGTTTTCCCGATTCGACCGCCTCCCCTATTTCTTTGTCAAATTCTTTTTCTCTTATCGTATGGATGGCCTGTGAAAAAGCGCCCACACCGGGCAATACAAGTTGGTCTGCCCTTCGGATTTCGTCTCTGGTGGTTACAATTTGTGCCTCGAAGCCCAAAAATTCAAACGCTTTTTGTACGCTTCGCAGATTTCCCATTCCATAATCTATGATTGCAATGCTCACTCCAACATCCCTTTCGTCGAAAGTACGCCGTCTATTCTGTCATCAAGGCTACAGGCTTCATCGAGCACTTTTCCAAACGCCTTAAACATCGCCTCTGCAATGTGATGGTTGTTCTTCCCCGCCAACACCTGTATGTGCAAATTAAGCCCCGCGTTGATACAAACCGCTCTAAAAAACTCTTCAATCATCTCGGTATCAAGCATCCCCAACTGCGCGTTTGAAAACGTGTAGTCAAACGCCAAAAACGGTCTACCCGAGATGTCAAGGGCGCAGAGCACAAGCGCATCTTCCATTGGCAGTATCGTGTGGGCATACCGCTTGATGCCTTGCTTGCCTTGTAGGCATTCTGCCAGACATTTGCCAAATACGATGCCGATATCCTCGATTGTGTGGTGACAGTCTACATCAAAGTCACCTTCTGCTGCTACGTTTAGGTCTATAAATCCATGCTTAGACACATGGGTTAACATGTGGTCAAAAAAACCGATGCCTGTAAAAATATCGTTGTGCCCCGTTCCGTCTAGCGTAAGGGTCATTGAAATGGATGTTTCGCTTGTTTTTCGTTCGATTGTTGACGTTCTGGCCATGGCGCTTCTTCCTCCTGCTTTATCTGTTGTGGCGCGACTATACGATGCGTACTTGAATCGAATTTGCATGAGCCGTCAAGCCTTCTGCCTCTGCAAAGGCAATGACGTCGGGTGCAATGTTTCGTAACGCTTGGTCGCTAAAAGAAATGATGCTCGATTTTTTGATATAATCATCCACAGACAACGGCGAGAAAAATCGTGCCGTGCCGCCAGTGGGCAACACATGATTTGGCCCCGCCATATAGTCGCCCAATGGCTCGGGAGAATAATGCCCCAAAAAGATTGCGCCTGCATTTTGAATTTTTGGCAGCACCTGAAACGGCTCTGCCGTACAAATTTCTAAATGTTCGGGCGCGATGCTGTCGGATAAAGAAACGGCCTCGTCGATGGTTGCCACAAGCACAATGGCGCCGAAATTGGTCAGCGATTTTTTGATAATCTCTTTTCGGGCAAGCTGTTCTGTCTGCTTGCTTACTTCCTCTTTTACGCTCTGTGCAAGAGACTCACTTGTGGTGATTAATATAGAAGAAGCCAGTTCGTCATGCTCGGCTTGGGATAGTAAATCAGCGGCAACATATCGTGGGTTGGCCGTTTCATCCGCAATAATTAAAATCTCGCTCGGCCCTGCCACTGAGTCGATGTTCACATATCCATACACGCTTTTTTTCGCAAGCGCCACATAAATATTGCCCGGACCTACGATTTTATCGACTTTTGGTATGCTCTCCGTTCCGAAGGCAAGCGCCGCAATTGCTTGCGCGCCGCCCACCTTATAGATATCGGTAACCCCTGCTTCAATTGCCGCGACGATGGTTGTCTTGTTTACGGCACCATCTCGCCCAGGTGGTGTCGTCATGATGATCGTTTCGACACCGGCCACTTTTGCTGGCACTACGTTCATCAGTACGCTAGACGGATACGCCGCCTTTCCGCCCGGCACATATACGCCCACTTTGGCCAACGGACGAATCAGTTGCCCCAGCATCTCGCCGTTTTTATTCGGCTCTAGCCATGAGTTTTGTTTTTGTTTTTCGTGGAAGGCTTGAATCCGTGCCGCGGATTTTCGGATCACAGCGAGAAGGGATTCGTCTACGGCCTTGTACGCTTCGTCGATTTCCTCTTGGGTGATTTTAACGGTGTCCGCGTCTATGCTCGCGCCGTCAAATTGCTTGGTGTAGCGAAACAACGCTTCATCTTTCTTTTCTTTTACATCCGCGACAATGGCTGAAACCGTTTTCTGCACATCGCCGTATTCAAGCTGTGACCGCTCTAACAACTGTTTTGCCAGTTTGTTTCCTTCGTCTGTATTGTATTTAATAATCGGGATCATCGTGTTTGCTCGCCCTCTCTCTCCGCAATGACATGTCGCAATTTTTCGACTAGGTCGCTAATTCTGTCATGCTTTATTTTCATGCTAACCCTGTTTACAACGAGCCGTGCCGACAAAGGGCAAATGTATTCAAGCACATCAAGCCCATTCTCTCGTAACGTCGACCCTGTCTCTACGATGTCTACGATGACATCCGACAACGAAACAATCGGGCCAAGCTCGACCGACCCATTTAGCTTGATGATTTCGACCGTCTGCTGTTTTTTTTGGTAGAAATAATCGGTGGCGATGTTTGGATATTTGGTTGCCACACGCAAATCATTTGATTTGTTTAACTTGTCAATGATGTCTCGTTTGCCAGCCACCGCCATACGGCACTTGCCCATTTGCAAATCTAACACCTCATATAGATTTCTCTTTTCTTCCATTAATGTGTCTTTGCCCACGATACCGATATCGGCGGCACCGTATTCCACATAAGTGGGCACGTCGCTTGTTTTGGCAAGGAAAAACTTTAGCTTTAATGCCTCGTTTGTGAAAATCAACCGTCTTGATTCATTTTCCATTTCATCACATGTGATGCCAATTGTTTTAAACAGCTCCATCGTTTTTGTAGCCAACCGACCCTTTGGAAGAGCGAACGTCAAATATTCCATCATTCTTCACTCTCCTTTAACAGTTCTTCGATCGATACTTCTTTAGAGGTATTATCGATTAGATTATGTAACACGACTGTCTTCTCATCTATAAAGTAAAGAATGCCGCCTATATTTTTTTCTTTGGCATAGCGAATATTGGCTTCTATATCAGCGCCTACCAAGCTATTTTCAATAAAAAGCCCTTGGCTTCTTAGTTCATCCGCCGTGTACAGGGCGGTGTTTCGGCCTGCATCTGCGAATGCCAATAATGTGTCCGCCACTGGAATTTCGACTTCGATATTTTTGTTTTCAAGAGAATTCAGCAATTCATTGACTTTTATGGCAAATCCAACCGAAGGATAGTCTGCCCCAAATTTTGAAATCAGCTTGTCATACCGCCCGCCGCCGATGACCGTAACCCCTGTGCCTTGTGTGTATCCCCTGAAGATAAGCCCCGAATAATAATCCAGATAGCCGACCATCCCAAGATCGAACAAAATATATTGGTCTAGTCCATACCCACACAAGATATCATACATGGTTTCAAGGTCATGCAACGCCTTTTGGGCGCGCTCGTTCTTTGTCAATCCTTTTACCTTGTCGATGACGCGTTTGTCACCGATTAATAACGGAAACTGGATAATTAAATCTTTTACATCAGGCGACAGGTTGCTTTCCATCACGACCTTCTCGACACCGACATATTCCTTGTTGACAAGCATACGTTGTATGTCGGCAAATTCTTCATCCGAAAAATCTGAACCTTCCAGCAAGCCGTTAAAAAACTCCACTTGCCCGATATAAATTTTAAAATCTTGTAGCCCCGTGGCCAACAAGCTATTGATGGCAATAGCGATGATTTCTGCGTCGGCGTCAATTGAGTTAACGCCGATCAATTCGATACCGGCTTGTGTAAACTCTTTGAGCTTGCCTTGGTAGTTTTCTTTGTAGCGGAAAGCATTTTCGAAGTAGCAAAACCGAAGCGGCATATCTTTTTCGTCGTATGCTGTCGATGCAATTCTGGCAATGGCCAGCGTCATGTCTGCACGAAGGGAAAGAATCGAGCCGTCTCTGTCTAAAAACTTGTACATCTGCTTGGCATCGACACTGCCTTTGCCGTCAAACACCTCCATGTATTCAAACATGGGGCTACTGATACAGCGATACCCGTACCGCAAAAATACAGCTTCCATTCTTCTCTCTAGTTCTTTTTTAACGGCATATTCTAAAGGCAAATAATCTTTTACACCGTCTGGCGTATGCAATTTATTATCTTTCATCCTTCATTCCCCATTATTTTCGTTTTTTATTTATCCTTACTTATGTGAAAAAATTATATATCGATTTCATTTACTTGTCAAACGTGCCTGTTTATTATACTTGATATTTTTGTGGTTTTATGTATAATTATCATGTGACTATTTCTACAAAAACGTTAATGTAACTTGAGAAACATGACGATACATAAAGGAGAAAAGAGTAGATGTTTGGTTCAGATATCGGTATCGATTTGGGTACAGCCAGTATCCTTGTATATATAAAAGGTCAAGGCATTGTTTTACAAGAGCCTTCTGTGGTGGCACTAGATAAAAATACAAAGACCATCTTAGCCGTAGGCGAAGATGCCAGAAAGATGCTAGGGCGAACCCCTGGCAATATTGTGGCGGTTCGTCCGCTTAAAGAAGGCGTCATTTCTGATTATGACATGACAGAGAAAATGCTGAAATATTTTATTGACAAAGCGGTTGGCAGAAATGTATTCAGAAAACCACGTATCGCCATCTGTGTACCAAGCAGTGTGACAGAAGTCGAGAAGCGTGCAGTAGAAGACGCGACAAAACAAGCGGGCGCAAGAGAAGTATATATCATCGAAGAACCAATCGCGGCGGCAATCGGTGCAGGCATAGACATTTCCCGCGCATGCGGGAGCATGGTTGTCGACATCGGCGGCGGCACAGCAGACATCGCCATTATCTCCCTCGGTAGCACCGTCGTAAGCACCTCTTTAAAGATCGCTGGCGATAACTTTGACGAGTCAATCATTCGCTACATGCGAAAAAAACATAACATCTTAATCGGCGAAAGAACCGCCGAAGACTTGAAAATCAATATCGGTACGGCCTTCGTCAGAACCTCCCCCGTTACAATGGATGTTCGCGGTCGAAATCTCGTGACCGGCCTTCCAAACACCATCACTGTTTCTTCTGATGAGATGTTTGAAGCATTAAGTGAGTCTGTTGCAAGCATTATTGACTCTGTGCATGCCGTTTTAGAGCAAGCACCACCAGAGCTTGCCTCTGATATCTCCGATCGTGGCATCGTGATGACAGGCGGCGGCAGTATGCTCTACGGCCTAGATAAATTAATCAAAGAAAAAACCGGTATCAATGCAGTGATTGCAGAAAATGCCGTTACCTGTGTCGCCATCGGCACCGGTAAATATATCGAGTATGCCGCCATGATGGGCGGCAGAGTGCCCAACACCCGTAGTCGTAGGTAATCTATAGAGGAGGCAATTTCTTTGATAAGAGGATTGTATACATCTGCCTTAGGCATGATGACCCAAATGAATAAAATGGACGTGGTGACAAACAACTTAGCCAATGTCGATACGGCCGCATATAAAAAGGACGGCACAATTATTCAATCTTTTTCAGATGAACTCGCCAAACGTCTGGATGACCCTAAGTTTAACGTGATTCAGTACAACCCAGGCATCGGCAAGCTAAGACCCGGTGTGTTTGTAGAAGAAATCTACACAGATTTTACAAAAGGCGCGTACAAACCAACAGAAAATAAAACAGACTTGGCTCTTTCGGGCGATGGCTTCTTCGCCATCCAAGCCAAAGATAAAGACGGCAAAGACGTCGAAAAATACACCCGTGATGGTTCCTTCAAGATCGATTTTGACGGCACGTTAAAAACATCAGAGGGCAACACCGTGCTCGGAAAAAATGGTCCGATCGTCGTTACAAACGGAGATATCACTGTCGGTGCAAGCGGCGGCGTTTATTCCAAAGGCGAATTGGTTGACTCCCTAAAGATTGTAGACTTCGAGAACAAAAACACCCTCCGCAAAGACGCAAACAACCTTTACAATAAAATTGATTCAACAGTGGAAAAACCATATAGTGGCGACGTTTTGCAGGGCTACATAGAAGGTTCAAATGTAAACACGGTTCGTGAAATGGTGGATATGATTGCGCTGTCAAGAAACTACGAATCCAACCAAAAGGTGCTGCAAGCCCAAGATGAATCTTTGTCTAAAGCACTGACCGAAATCGCGCGTAAGTAGAAACCTGTGAAACTTAAAACCTTTAGGAGGTAATTTTTATGATGCGTTCTCTTTGGACGGCTGCGTCTGGTATGACAGCACAGCAATTAAATGTAGATACAATCGCCAACAACCTTGCAAACGTCAACACAACCGGTTATAAGAAAGAGCGTGTGGAGTTTAAAACGCTTCTGTATGATACACTAGACAGAACGACACTTGACGCGGGCGTTGATACGCAAAAGCCCGTGAACCTGCAAGTGGGGCATGGTGTACGCTCGGTTGCAACCTCTCGCGTCTCCACCCCCGGCGGACAAGAAAAAACAGACAATCCTCTTGACTTTTTTATTGAAGGCGAAGGGTTCTTTTCGGTAAAAAAGGGAGATCAAACTTTATATTCAAGAGATGGTAACTTTAAAGTCAGTATTGATGGGGACACCGCGACCCTCGTTACGTCACAAGGCGACCAGATTTTGAATACAGACGGAAACCCTGTTCAATTTCCATCAAGCGTTAGTACCGACAGCTTGATTGTAAACCCCGAAGGTTCCCTCTATTACGTCGATAATAAACATGCCACGATTGACCTGAACACCAAGATCGATTTGGTTCAATTTCCAAACTTTCAAGGGCTTGAAGCCGTTGGTTCTAACCTTTACACCCAAACAGCCGCTTCTGGCGATCCGGTGCAAGAATCCTCTGGCGATACAAACACAAAGAGCAGTTTGATTCAAGGGTTCTTAGAATTGTCGAACGTTCAAATCGCAGACGAGATGGTGAAGCTCATTGTCGCACAACGTGCCTATGAGTTAAACTCAAAGGCAATCACAACATCAGACGATATGCTACAAACGGCAAACAACTTGAAGAGATAGTATGACCATGTGACATAGAAAGGGTTGGTGATTTTATGGAGTTGAATGGTTTATCCGGATTGTCGTCGGCAAACGCCGCCAATACTTATACCTCCATCAACAAAGAGGAAAATGAGACGAAAAGTTTTCAGAAAGTGCTAGAGAACGCGTCGACAAAAGGCGATGACAAAGAAATTAAAAAAGCATGCCAAGACTTCGAGTCATATTTTTTGCAAATGATGTACAAAGCCATGCGAAAAACGGTGGATACCTCCAACAGCTTCGTTCCCAAAAGCCAAGCCGAAGACATGTTCCAAGACATGCTTGACGAAGAAAGTTGTAAATCTGCTAGCAAAACGAATGCGTTTGGTCTTTCTAATTCTTTATACAAGCAAATGATGAAAGAACGAGACGGAAACCTCAACCGACTGGATGCCCACGACAAACAGGCTACGCCGCAGTCGTAACAACAAGACAGAACATAATGCAAGATCAAAAGCTATGCCAAACTTTTTTAGAGTTTGGCATAGCTTTTTTAATGCGGTAAAAGATTTGCAAGACAAACTTTTGTATTCTACGCATAAAATTGGAAAAGTTTGACTATATTATGTATATATCACTTTTACGGAGGTTTTTCAAATGACACTCAACTTGCCAATTTTGAAAGAAAAAAAAGGACAGGCATTGCGCAATGAGAATAAGAGCATCAGTAGCGATGACATGGATATACTGAATACATTAGATTTATTAGAACGCGAATTAGAACTTGCACACAAAAATTTGGACTACCTCACAGATTCTTCCTTGATTGATGGTTGTATTTACGAAATAAAAGCACTACATATGAAATATAAATACTACCTCAACATCTGTAAAGAGCGTGGTTTAATTGCAACCGGCTTCAACAAAATTTCATAGGGGGGACACGGATATGGATTCTTCTTCTATCATTGGTTGGATGATTGTGGCTTGCCTGCTTTTTATCTCTCTTATCATTTTTTCAAAGCCGGTCAAGTTGTTATTTAAGGTTTGCATCAATAGCCTCATTGGTATTTCTGCGCTGTTTATCACCAATTATCTGTTGGCACCGCTCGGCATCTCGGTTGGGATTAATGTGTTTACGGCGCTGATCATCGGCTTGTTGGGCATACCGGGGTTTATTTGTGTGTATGTGTTGCATTTTGTTGTCTGAACGGGATACAAAGAAGGTGTTGTTCAAAATGCGCATTATGCATTTCGAACAACACCTTCTTTGTATCCCGATTTTTAATAAAATATTTTTTTCACACCCGGCCGGTTGTATAGTCTATAGCGTGGGCGTCTAACCGAATAGATCTCATGCAACACGAGGGATTCGATCAACGTGCGAAGCAACAATGATTTTGGCCAACTTTGCCTTGTGTACTCTTCATTGCCCTGTGTGATATCCTCCACCTGCGGCATATTTTCGCCTGCCAAGTCAATAACCCTGTCAACCATTTGAGCAATCATCTCTCGCGTAATTTCATTTTCCTTGTACAAAGGGCTATCTTCCTGCTCAAATTCATCCAACACCTGCTCCACGTAAGGCGCTAATTTTCGATTGACTTCCGAATACAAGGCGTCTCTATATTGCAAATCGTTTTCGTATGGATCTGCCTTGGCCGGGTCTTCGAAGTGATTCGGCGCCGATGGTTTGCCATAATTGTTGTTATACCCTTGATTTGGCGCTGGCGGATTGAGACTGCCATTGGGATTTGGATTCATATTCGGGTTCTGATTTGGATTTTGGTTTGGGTTCATATTCGGGTTCTGGTTTGGGTTCATATTTGGGTTCTGGTTTGTATTTTGATTGGGGTTCATATTGGGGTTCTGATTTGGATTTTGGTTTGGGTTCATATCTGGGTTCTGGTTTGGATACGGGTATGGGGTGAAATTTTGATTGGGGTACGGGCTTGGTGTCGTAGGTGGCATCATATTTTGTGTGGTCACCTTGGTGGCTTCACATGCCTTACATACAGGCGCTTGTTTTACTTCTGCGTCCTGACCCGAAAAAACAAAGTCGCTGTTTTTATATGCGGGCCAACCTTTTCCCGGCTGTTGCTTTTTTTGAATGCTAAACCCGTGTTTCCCATTCGTCTTCCTATCAATTAAATAATCCATCAACAAATCTTCAAGCGAATACTCATAATCACCGGTATTATAATTCATAATACTAGACCTCCAATATAAACAATTGTATTTGTATACTATATGGTCTGATAAAAAATTATGTACGTTGTCTTATTATATATTCGGCACTAAACATTTCACATGTCATTCTTTCGTGCCGAATGTTTTCCACTGTTTATATTAATCTCTGCATAAATTTCTCTCTTCGAAACCCCTCTGTCTTTTGCCACAAGCTTCATGGCGTCTTTTTCAGAATGACCTTTGGTTTGATACAAGTCCATGTGCGCTTGTATGCTCATGGCATCCCATGCCTTCTGCTTATCTTCCACCAGTTGGTCTTTGTCATATCCTTCGATTACAACGACAAATTCACCTTTCGGTTCGTTCTCTTCAAAATGCTGTTTCATTTCTGACAAGGTGCCGCGGTGCACTTGCTCGTGTTTTTTTGTCAATTCACGTACAAGCGAAATATTTCTATCACCAAGAACAGCATATAAATCATCTAGCAAAATTTTAATATGATGGGGCGCTTCATACAGAACGACTGTGCTTGTCTCTTTTGTAAAGCTCTTGATTATCTCCCCTCGTTGCTTTTTGCTTGCAGGCAAAAAGCCTTCAAAACGATAACTACGCACAGAAAGCCCCGACAGAACCAACGCCGATATAACCGCTGTCGGCCCCGGCACCGTTGTAACCTCTATATGGTGCGCATAACACAAAGAGACCAAGTCTTCACCGGGGTCTGAAACGGCTGGCATGCCGGCATCACTCACCAGCGCGACGTTTTTGCCCGCCAACAACATGTCTACGATCTTAACGCCCTTCATCTGCTTGTTGTGCTCATGATAACTGGTCAATGGTGTCTTGATCTCATAATAATTTAATAGTTTGATGGTGTGTCTGGTGTCTTCTGCCGCGATGACAGCCACTTCTTTTAAAATACGCAAGCACCGCAAGGAGATGTCCTCTAGGTTGCCGATTGGTGTTCCACAAATATAAAGCGTACCGCTCATTGTTTTTGTTCCTCCAAGGTATACTACTTTATCCCTTTAGCAGTGGGGATGAATAATAGATATCATACACTTCTGCTGTATACGTGCCATCCTCTTCATAGATGACGAGGGGTGGCATCACCTTCAGCAACGGTTTCCCACTTCTAACCGCCTCAATCAGTACCATCGTCGGCTCCTTATGTACATACGGATGCACCAGC
>JAVBJY010000047.1:0-15959 GCA_031546735.1 Eubacteriales bacterium | reverse complement strand
GGGGGATAGGCTGTCGAACAGCATGAAGAAGTTATATTTTCAGCAGATGCTGATTTTATTGTTGCGCTACCAGGCCGATATGGAAATGATGTCTGGTAGCGCAACCGCCATGGCAGACACTATCATCCAAAAAGCCACGGCCTACATTGCAGAGCATTACAACCGTTCTGTTTCGCTGGCAGAGGTGGCCGCGTTTCTGCACCTAAGCCCTTCGCATGTCTCGAAAAAATTTAAACGGTTGACGGGCATTGGGTTTAAACAATATTTGACGAATACCCGCATCACCAACGCAGAGCGATTGCTGTTGGAGACGGAGCAATCGATTACGGAAATTGCACTGCTCTGCGGCTTTGAAACCAGTAACTATTTTGGTGATGTGTTTCGGCATGTCAATCGATGTTCGCCTACCGAATTTCGAGTAGCAAAAGGCGATGTGAAGTAGGGTCATGACCGCGTTTCGCCCCCATTATATTGAATCAAAAGCCATGCGTATGCCGCTTCAAACGAAATATCGGCGATAGGGCGTATGCCGCTTGCAAGCATATGGTCGGCGGTTGCATAGGTGCTTTCTCTTATGCTGTAAGGCGCCACATAGAGGTCAACACCTTGCGCCTGTAAGCGTTCATGGAAGGTCACAATATCCGAACCGGCGGTAAAGGAATGATATGTTTCGTGTAGCACCGCTTTGATGTGCGTGCCGATATGAAAAACAGAATAATCTAGACCGGGGTATGGCCGTAGGCAGAGCACATTGTTTGTAAGCGCTTCGACCTGGTAGAGGAGAGGTTCTTTTTTCGAAGGTGGTAGCGTAGCCTGTGTCACGTCGCAAGAAGGGGTGAATACGCCGTCACGAATATGCCCGAAGGGCACACCGGATATCGATTCGTAGCAGTCTAAAAAATGCTTGGATTGTTTGATGAAGCGCCCCCTATACACGACCGACTGGAAGATGACGAACGTACCGCAAATGCCATCCTTGCAAATAAAATCTACACTATCGGAAAAATTTTGGTGCCCATCAGCGCGGGAATCGTATAGGTTGTAGTTGCTACCGACAAACACAACCGGAAGGTCGAGGCCGTCTAAGAGGAGATCGAACAGCGCGGCTGAGTAGGCCATGGTATCGGTGCCGTGGGTGATGATGATGCCCTTGTATGCAGAAAGGTCTTGGCGCTTTAGCGCCTGTATCAGTTCGTTCCAGTGGGCTATGGTCATGTTTTCACTTAAAACGTGGATCGGCTGTAGGGTGTCAAACGAAACAGAATTGGCGGTGTGGGGGTGTGACAATGCGTATTGGGCAAGCAAATAATAATCATATCCGTTGCCTTCGGCACCGTTCGCCTCTGTTAGGTGGAGCACATTCTTCTGGTCGGGTGACTGGCAACCGATGGTGCCGCCTGTAAATATAACAAGTATTTTCATTTGTTTGCTCCTAGCGTTACGCAGTATAATGGCGATAGCGTAATTGCTTTATTCTTCTAATATGTGTCCTGTTACATATGATTGAAAAATATAATCAGGATTGGAATAATACATAGTATTATTATAATCATCTATATATTTTGTAATCCAAGAATTATATACTTCAAATATTATCAAAGTTCCCAATCGGAACATTTGCCGCTTCAATCAATTCATCTGTTACTTTATCAACCCTTTCACAGTGGTAAACATCTGCCAGACGATAGAGCTTTTCAATATGATTACGCCCAATCGCATTGACCGTATCTTTTCTCGTGTTTTTCGTTTTCCTTGCTATGCATTCAATGATGCTACACGTAAAAAATAAATCGTTAGACGTCTTCTCCTCTCTATATTCCATTTTTATTCACCTCTTTGCTATCCACATACTTTATACAGTCCAACTTACTTATACAGGCTTACCAATCTTTTTTTCATATAGTCATCCAAATTTTTCGATTTTTTTGACATTTCAACAAGTTCCTTAAATCTATATGCCCATCTCCCCATTGAGACTTGTTTGATTTCCTGAATCAAGATATCGTTGTCATTGGCACTATCATACGCATGATCATAGTCAAACAGAGGTGCCATTCCTAAATATTCTCCTGTATTTGCATCTCTCAAAAAACCAAAATTCCCAGCATGTCTATCGCCATTTCCAATTAAAGCATCTAAAAACAACATATCATACCCTGGCTCGCCAAAAACATCTAATATATCATTGACCGTAAAATTTTCAGAATCTATTTTTCCAGATGCCTCCGCAGATTCAAACATTAAATGATCAGTTGTAAAATTGAGTACATGTATACCGTCATCACATTCGAAAATGTCAACTGTGGTTAAACCCAATTCCTTAGCAACAATCGCACACAATACTTCTTTTTTATCACTTTTTTTAATCAGTACATCTTTATTGACCCAATACTTGGTTAGAAACCCATTGACATATAAAGTAGGGATTGCCCCACCCTCATAATTTCCTTCACCAGTCCAAAATTTATTATAATAGGGAGATACATTGTTAAATTTAATATCACTGTCTTTATCTTTTAACCAATAACAATCTGACAAAGACAAAGAATGGGTTGTTTCATTAATAACATCTCTATTGCCCTGACCAAATAAAATCCCCCTCAGTTGTCTGGAGGCTGTATTTGAACGTTCAGAATATCTTTTATGAAACCAATCCATAAACAATGCCTTGTTTTGATCATTTGCCAATAACCCCGGTAGGAGTTCTTGATTGAAAACTTTCATCGTATTTATATTCAGTACAATGGCGTCTTTACACATCAAATACATATGTTCACCTCAATTTCTCTTTTTTATTATCCCCACTACTCGTTTTGTGATATATTTTTTATGATTATACCATTTATTTTTTTAACTCACAACCTATGATCATCTGCATTTATACCGACTGAGGGCGGTTTACAAGCCACAAGAAAGGATAGAGTATTTCCGACATGTATGATATTATAAATCAATAGGCAATACAAGATCGAGGGGGTTTTACGATATGATGTTTTACGGCGTAATTTTTGATTTGGACGGTACGTTGCTGGATACGCTAGACGACCTTTGTGACTCTGTGAATACGGTGTTAGGCGGGCACGGGCTGCCGCCCATTACAACCGCGCAGTGCAGGCAGTTTGTAGGCAACGGTCAACGCACGCTCATATCTCTTTCACTGCCACAAGAGAAGCAAGGGTTGGTTGACACGTGCGTAGAGGAATTGATCGCCGTATACGGTGAGAATTGTTTGAACAAAACGAAACCCTATGACGGGGTACTGGACATGTTGCACATGTTAAAAAAACGCGATGTCAGAATGGCGATTTTGTCTAACAAAAGGCAACAGTTGGTAGAAAAAGTGGTAGACGGGTTATTGCCGCGGGAGTTGTTCACCCTTGTGTACGGCGAAGCCGAAGGGCGGCCACGAAAGCCGAACCCCACCGTACCACTTGAAATGGCAGAGCGTCTCACGTTCTTGCCAAAAGAAATACTCTTCTTGGGCGATTCAGACGTAGACATAAAAACAGCCCAAGCGGCCGGCATGTTCTCGGTGGGGGCGGCTTGGGGCTTTCGGGGCATTGGGGAGCTGTTGGCGGCAAAGGCCGATACCGTGATCACCGACCCGATGAAGCTATTGAATCTTTTATGATCTGTCGGGCACCGTTTGAAAAATCCAACGGGCACATTTTTTTATACATGGCGTAGCGTACGTCATAGGTCATTTGTTGGAGCGTCGGCACAAGATCCCGCTCCACCTCTGTAGCCAAAAGAGAGAGGGCAAAGCCGCCTTCCGTCATTGCTTTCACGTTGTTCGACTGGTTGTCGGCGACGGTGAGCAAGACGGAGGGCGTTTTTAATTGCACCAACTCATTGCACGTCTGCCCACCCGCAGAGATCACCACGTCACTTTGTAAAAAGCAATCGACCATCTGCATGGCGGTCTGGTTTGATAAAAACGTGACTTGCGCAGAAGGGGCGGCAAACGGTTGTCCGGTTATGACGTTTACCTTCCATGACGGAAACTGTTGGCACAGCGTGGTCACGATGATAGGGGTCAACTGCAACACATCCGTGCCGCCCATGATGACGGTGCAAGTGTGAATTTGAGATTCTATTTTTTTTTTCATAGCGGTGCCGAAAGGCATCGCGCAAAATGATGTACCGCTTGCCCAACAAATAGTGGCACGTCGCATCTCTCGTGTAGCCCAATGTATCCCCAAAAAGCGATGGATTGACAACGACCGCATGCTGATAAGGCAAGCGGTCGTTGTCGTCGATGACGATGAGTGTTTGGGCGGCGGCGGCAATGGCTTGATACTGCGAGACATCTGCCAAATAAGAATCTACGAGGCAGATGGAATGCTGTAAAAACGCATAAGAAATGGTGAGCCAATTCATGATTTCATAGTGGTAGTCTCTGCCTGCGCCTTTCATCAGCGTTTCGTTTACGTCGCCGTTTAGAAGGAACTGTACATCAAACCCGCTTAAAACGAGTTCGTCATATAAAGGCATACAGCGCATCAAATGCCCGTAGCCAATGTGTTGCCCACATTCCGTTAGTATGTATGCTTTTTGCATGGCGCGCCTCTTCTACACATAGTCATGACTTGTTGTTTTTTGTATATTGGCTAATTTTTCAACGTCTGGCAGCAGAAGATCCATCTGCAAGGCGCGCTCTGCAACCGAAAGCATCAGTTTGATGCGATTTAGTTGGTTGACTTCGCTTGCGCCGGGGTCATAATCGACCGCCACAATGTTTGAATCAGGATATCGGTATTTTAGCTCTTTGATGATGCCTTTGCCTGTGACGTGGTTTGGCAAGCAAGCAAAGGGTTGGGCGCAGATGATGTTGGACACGCCCGATTGAAGCAGTTCGACCATTTCAGCGGTCAAAAACCAACCTTCTCCGGTTTGGTTGCCAAGCGATACAATCGGTTTTGAAAGCTCCCCAAGCTCGCGGATCGTCTTGGGTGCATCGAAGCGCTCGCTCTGGGCGAGTGCCGCCTTCATGTGACGCCTATACATCTCGATGGCACCGATACCGATATCGGTTAACATCTTTGTAGATTTCTTTTTGCCGAGATACCTTGCCTTGTAGGTTGAGTTATACAAGGAGTAGAGGAAAAAATCCATCAAGTCGGGAACAACCGCTTCGGCTCCTTCTTTTTCTAATAGAGAGACGATGTCGTTGTTGGCCGTGGGGTGAAATTTCACCAGTATTTCGCCGACAACGCCGACCCGTGGCTTTCGGATGGTTCGAATAGGAAGGTTGTCAAAATCAGACACCATGCCATATGTATATTTTTTAAAGGTGACGAGATTTCCTCTTCGCACCGCTTCTTTGCACTTCTCCATCCAATCGGCGTAGAGGGCGTTGGTTTCGCCTTCAATTTTTTCGTATGGTCGCACCCTGTAGGAAAGCCGCATGAGCAAATCGCCATACACAACGGCCTGTAGCACCCGATTGACGAGTTTTGGCGTGTAAGACCAACCGGGGTTTTTTTCAAGCCCCAACGTGCTTGCCGAAATAACAGAGATATGTTCTAGTCCAGCTTTTTTTAATGCCTTTCGGATGAAGCCCACGTAGTTGCTCGCGCGACAGCCACCGCCTGTTTGGCTCATGATGACGGATACGTTGTTCAAGTCGTATTGACCCGATTGTAGCGCCTTTAAAATTTGCCCCACAACAATGAGGGCGGGGTAACACGCGTAGTTGTGTACATATTTGAGTCCGATATCGATACATTCGCGGTCGATGGCAGGCATCACTTCTAGTTTGTACCCGCACGAAGAAATGGCAGACTGCAACAGTTCGAAATGAATCGGAGACATTTGTGGCGTCAAAATCGTATGATTCCGGCTCATTTCCTTTGTAAACACAACGCGGGAAGGTCGCGTTATCGGTTTGACCAGCCGGATGTTCTTTTCGGCGCGGTCGTCGAGCGCCGCCAAAAGAGAGCGAACACGGATTCTGGCAGACCCGAGGTTGGATACTTCGTCAATTTTAAGGGTCGTGTATATTTTGCCAGTCGATTCTAAAATTTCCATTACTTCATCGGTCGTAACGGCGTCGATGCCACAGCCAAAGGAGTTCAGCTGAATCAATTCAAGATTGTTTTTCTCACGCACATAATAGGCAGACGTATAGAGCCTTGAATGATAGGCCCATTGGTCACGGACGGTGAGGGGGCGCTCAATTTTGTGTATGCCAAGATGGGATACACTGTCTTCTGTTAATACGGCGATGTTGTAGCCCGCAATCAGCTCGGGAATGCCGTGGTTGACTTCGCTGTCGATGTGGTAGGGGCGTCCGGCGAGCACAATGCCCCGTATGCCTTTTTCTTCCATCAGCTGTAGCGTCTCTTCGCCTTTTTGCTGGATGTCTTTTTGAAATTGATCTTGTTCGAGCCATGCATTTTCAAGGGCAAACGCAACCTCCGACGGGTCTATGTCTGGAAATTCTTCCTGCAAACGCTTCGTCAAAAACTTCTTATCCTCTAAACTGAAAAATGGATTTTTAAAACGAATCTCTTTGTTTCTCAACTCTTCCATGTTGTTTTTGATGTTTTCGGGGTAAGAGGTGACGATCGGGCAATTAAAGTGATTGTCCGCTTCTGACATTTCTTTTCGTTCGTAGGCGATGCACGGATAAAAAATAAAGTCAATGCCCTTGTCTATCAGGTATTTCACATGGCCATGTACCAGTTTGGCTGGATAACAAACAGACTCACTAGGGATCGATTCGATGCCTCGCTCATACAGCTCGCGGGACGATTTTGGCGAAAGCTCTACCCGATAGCCAAGTTCTGTAAAGAATGTAAACCAAAGGGGATAATTTTCGAACATGTTAAGCACCCGTGGAATACCGACGACACCCCGCGTCGCTTGGGAAAGAGGCAGTGGCTCATACTGAAACAGCCGATTGTATTTGTATTCAAACAGGTTTGGCACTTTATCTGTGTCGCTCGTTTTTTTAAGCCCCAACACATTTTCACATCGATTGCCAGAGATAAACCGTCTGCCGCCCGAAAACGTATTGATGGTCAAGAGGCAGTTGTTGGTGCAGTTTTTACACCGTACCAAAGACGATTTGATTTCCAGTTGGTTCATGTCGGCAAGGGAGAGCAGGGTGGATTCGGCTGGCGCTATGTATTTTGTCTTGGCGATCAGTGCGGCACCGAAGGCACCCATGATGCCCGATATGTCAGGGCGTACGGCGTCTCGCTCTGAAATACGTTCGAACGTGCGCAACACCGCTTCGTTGTAGAACGTGCCCCCTTGTACGACGATATGCTTGCCCATCTCTGCCGGGTCGGTTATTTTAATGACCTTTTGCAGGGCATTTTTGATGACAGAATAGGCAAGCCCTGCCGAAATTTCGGATACATCGGCTCCTTCTTTTTGCGCTTGCTTCACGCGGGAGTTCATGAACACGGTGCACCGAGAGCCAAGGTCGATGGGGTTTTTGGCAAAGAGGGCGATTTTTGCAAACGTGCTGATTTCAATGTCCAACGACTTTGCAAAGGTTTCGATGAAGGAACCACAGCCCGCAGAGCACGCTTCGTTTAACAACACGTTGTCGATGACACCATTTTTGATGCGGATGCATTTCATATCTTGTCCACCGATATCGAGGATAAAATCGACCTCTGGCTCAAAAAATGCGGCCGCTTTGTAATGCGCCACCGTTTCAATTTCGCCTAAATCAACCAACAAGGCAGATTTTATGAGTGCCTCGCCGTAGCCTGTGACGCAAGAATTTTTAATCGTGACAGCTTCGGGGAGGAGGGAATACACCGTCTGCAACCCATGGATGACAACTTGTAGCGGGTTGCCCTCGTTTGGCGCATAAAACGAATAGAGAAGCTGACCGGCTTCGCCGACGAGTGCCAACTTGGTGGTAGTCGAACCCGCGTCTATGCCCAAAAAGGCATGGCCGCGATAGTCTTTCAAATCGGCTGTGGTCACCTTGTTTTTTTCGTGTCGTGACACAAACGCATCATATTCATCTTGTGAGGTGAACAGTGGGTCGAGGCGGCTGATCTCCATGGTCAAATGTTTATCATTTTTTAAATTTTGGATGAGCAAGTTGAAGTCGAACACTTCATCCTTCGCAAGCAGTGCGGCACCGACAGCCGCAAACAAATGCGAATACTCTGTATCCACGACGTCGTCTTCTGTAAGCTTCAAAACGTCAACAAATCGATTTTTTAGTTCGGACAAAAAATGTAGAGGACCGCCCAAGAAAGCGACTTTGCCTCGAATCGGCTTGCCGCAGGCAAGCCCGCTAATGGTCTGGCTGACAACCGCTTGAAAAATAGACACAGCCAAATCGGGCTTTGAAGCCCCTTCGTTCATCAACGGCTGAATATCGCTTTTTGCAAACACGCCACATCTGGCGGCAATGGGATAAATGACCTCATACTGCTTGGCCAGTTCGTTTAAACCGAGCGCATCGGTCTGCAAAAGTGACGCCATCTGGTCGATGAAAGAACCCGTGCCCCCGGCGCATATGCCGTTCATTCGCTGTTCGGGGCCGTTTCTAAAGTAAATAATCTTCGCATCTTCGCCGCCAATTTCGATTGCCACGTCGGTTGCGGGGTTGACTTCGGTGATGGCCGTCGAAACAGCGACGACCTCTTGTACAAAAGGCATGCCAATCCAGCCCGAGAGCGATAAGCCCCCCGAACCGGTGATGGATGCTGTAAATTTTATGTTGCCGAGCTTTTCACGGCCCGCTACCATCAAATCCAATAATGTTTCTTGCACATTGGATAGATGACGTTTATAACTGTCAAATATAATTTTATTATCGCGATCTAGCACAACGACTTTCACGGTTGTGGAACCGATGTCTATGCCAACCTTCATGGTCGCCGAACCGGTGTCTAAGCCAACCTTCTGTCTATTCATATCATCTCTCCTACTCATTACAGTAATGCGGCATCCCATAAGGAAGGTGCATCCGTTTTCTATATTATATAAGATATATACGGTATACACAATGGTTTTATACTGGAAGGGTGGCGAATGTGCCTTTGGGGGCATAAAAAAAGCGCCTACATAAGATCAAAAAATCTCATGCAGGCGCTTCAGGGTGCCACCTTTTTTTTCGGCACAATACCGAATCATCTGCACAAATATGTCAATCGCAAAAATCAGATTTATTTTGGTGCGGGGCTGTGCTATAATTATTTACAGCAGAGTTATTTTATGAGTGGCGGCTTTGGGCTTTGATGCCTGTGGACTGCTTAATTTATATTATCTATATTATGGAGGAGGGTTAATAGTGAAAAGAGAGTGGTCTGACGAAGAAATTATGCAGTATCGTAAGGAGCACAAGCAGAACCTTTTTTATTATAATAAAGAGGACATAAGAATTATGGTTCCAAAGTTTCATGGAATTGGCATGACTGTTAATTTTGCACGTATTATGGGTTTGGTAATCTTGATTGGTATAATATTTTTGGGTGGAATACTATCATTACTTTTTTACCGGTAATAAGCATAACACCTGCTGAATTAAAAACTGCTTGTTCTTCTTGGTTATAAAAATTTTCAGAGACAAAGAAATAGCGACAGGAATATGTTCCTGTCGCTATTTTACATACTATAATTTAAGCCAAAGGCTTCATCGTCGGGAAGAAAATAACGTCGCGGATAGAAGACGCGTCAGTCAAGAACATAATCAACCGATCGATGCCGATGCCCATACCACCAGTCGGCGGCATGCCATACTCAAGCGCAAGGAGGAAATCTTCGTCAATCATGTTGGCTTCTTCGTCGCCGCAGGCGCGCAGTGATTCTTGGTGTTGAAAACGCGCACGTTGGTCAATCGGGTCGTTTAATTCGGAATAGGCGTTTGCAAACTCATGGCCTCGAATAAACAACTCAAAACGCTCGGTGTAATCAGGGTTATCTGGTTTTCGCTTCGTCAGAGGCGAAATTTCAACCGGGTGATCCATCAAAAACGTAGGCTGAATGAGGTGCTCCTCCACAAATTCTTCGAAGAAGAGATTTAAAATCTCAGCCTTTGTGTGGTGAGGGTCGAAGTCAACATGATGCTCTTTTGCAAGCGCCTTCGCTTCTTCGGTTGAGGTAATTTGGTTAAAGTCGATGCCCTTGTATTTTTTCACCGCGTCTACCATGGTAATGCGCTCGAACGGCTTGGAGAGGTCGATGGTCGTGCCTTGGCACGTCACAACGGCTGTGCCCAACACGTCCATGGCGGCGGTACGGATTAGATTTTCAGCCAGATCCATCATGCCGTTGTAGTCGGTGTAGGCTTGGTATAATTCAAGCATCGTAAATTCGGGGTTGTGCTTGATGCTCATGCCTTCATTACGAAATACACGTCCGATTTCGTATACGCGTTCCATGCCGCCCACGATGAGGCGTTTGAGTGGTAGTTCGAGTGCGATACGCATGTACATCTCGAGGCTAAGGGTGTTGTGGTATGAGATAAAAGGCTTCGCTGATGCGCCCCCCGGGATAATTTGCAAAATAGGGGTCTCTACTTCTAAAAAGCCTTGGCTGTCTAAATATCTGCGGATGGATTTGATGATGCCCGAACGCTTCATAAATGCGTCCTTTACGTCGGGGTTCACGATCAAGTCTAAGTAGCGTTGGCGATAGCGCAAATCATGATCCTTTAAGCCGTGCCATTTTTCCGGAAGCAACTGCAAGCATTTTGAGAGCAACTGAATTTCGGTTGCGCGCACAGAGATTTCGCCTTTTTGCGTTCGAAACACGGTACCCTTGACGCCGACGATATCGCCGATATCAAAATGTTTAAACTCTTGGTAGAGCTCGTCGCCCACGACGCTTTTGCCAATAAAAATTTGTATTTTTCCGTCACGGTCTTGCACGTCGCAAAAGGACGCCTTGCCCATCACTCGTTTGGTCATCATACGCCCTGCCACAGACACTTCTGTGTTTTCCATTGCGTCAAAGTTCGCATGAATGGTGGCGCTATGGGTTGTGACATCATATTTAACAACGGTGAACGGATCTTTGTTTTCCGCTTGTAGGTTGGAAAGCTTTTCTCTTTTGATTCGCAAAAGCTCGTTCATCTGCACGGGGGTTATCGGTTCGGTTTGCACATCATTTGTATGTTCAGACATAATATTTTTCTCCTCAACAGTGTCTATGGGACGTCCGTCTATATTTCAATCTCTAAAATTTTATATTTGTTTACGCCGTCTGGTGCGTCTACGTTTACGATGTCGCCGACGACATGGCTTAAAAGTGCAGAACCGAGGGGCGATTCGTTTGAAATTTTGCCATTTACGGGGTCTGCTTCCGCAGAGCCTACGATGGCATAGCGAAACTCTTCGTTAAACTCGAGGTCTAATATTTTGACAGCGTTTCCGACGTTGATCGAATCTTTGTCTATTTTGTCTTCGTCAATGACTTCGGCGTTGCGAAGCATGTTTTCAAGCACGATGATGCGGGCTTCGATTTCGGCTTGCTCTTCCTTAGCAGAATCATACTCGGCGTTCTCAGAAAGGTCGCCTTGTCCTCTCGCTTCTTTGATTTTTCCGGCTACTTCTTTTCTCTTTACGGTTTTTAAGTCGTTTAATTCTTTTTCAAGTTTTTTTAGACCCTCATAGGTCAAAACTGTTTTTTTATCCTCTGACACAAAATCACTCCTTATTGTTATTGCGATTCACATGAATCGATGCACCAAATCTGTGTATAGCATTGCACAAAACGATGCAGAAAACAGCATGTTTTTTGTGGTACGATTATACTCTAGCGCATACAGGTTGTCAACTCTTACGGCGATTTATCTTGTCACCGTCACGACCTTATCTTGGCAGTATAACGCCTTTACACGGGCGTCTTGCTTTTTTAGTGTCTGTAAAATTTGCGTCCCTGTTTCTACCGAATACCGCCTGTTCAGCATATACCGATAGTCGGGCGATAGCGAATAAAAATATGCCTCAAACAGAGGCAGATCGAGAGGGGGATGCGCTGGCAACGAAAGCCGTAAATTGTCTACGGCGAGCAAATCTGGACGCTTGTGGAAAAGTTCCATCGCCCGAAATGTATTGCTCGATAGCTCGAAGTAGAGGGCGTTCTTTTTGAAAGAGTAGTCAAGCTTATAATCGGTGTCGGACGTATTGATGACGACGTCTGCCGTTCGCGCCGCCGTCTTGCCAGTGGTTACGATTTGAATAAGCAAGCCGTTGTCGTCAAAGATATCTTCTGCCATCGAATGATAGAAGGGGAGGTTGTCCGCGTCGGTCATAATGGTGAGATAGTTAATATGGCCATAGATGGCGTCGATGATGATTTCGGTTAAATAGGGGTCGCCGTCTATGAGCAAGATTTCTGCATGTTTAATGTCTTGCCCCACAAGAGACAGCCCCTTTAAAATGGACGGCATCATAAAAAACGGAAACAACATCCGGTGGTTTGCAATGGGCAGAACGGTGGGCAGGGGCAGTGTGTATTTTTTGGGCAGGGCGACATATTGGATGCCCAAGTCGGCCAGCGCGTATACTGTTTTTTCCATAATCAGTGTCGCCTTGTCGGGGTTTGACGTTTGCTCTTGGGCTAAAAAAGGCACGACAACCTTATACACAGACGCCTCGGGTAGCGACAGCTCTTCTAGCGCAAACGGGTTGTACTTTTTCACGTACCAGTCCAACAGTTTTGGGCTTCGCCTAAACAGGTCAAACCGAATCGGTATGTCTGCCGGTTTGTCGGCATATTCCAAACACGCAACTTTCACAGCCATAAAAATAACCCCTCACTTCTATACGCAATACGGAACTGGTTCCAAAGCAGTATATGTGAGGGGTATGATTTTTATGTCTGGGTGATCAAACAAACCGCTATGACAACGTGTAGCGCAACAGATGCTCTTTCATTTCGTCTGCGGTGCTACATTTGTTTAACGCGACACGAGTGGCGGCGCAGTTTGGGAGCCCTTTGATGTAAAATCCTAGATGCCGCCGCATCTCACGCACACCGGTGTACTCGCCCTTGTACAACACAAGCATGTCCATATGCCGCAAGGCAAGCTGTATCCGTTCATCTACCGTCGGGTCTTGCAGGCGTTGCCCTGTCTGCAAATAATGATTGATCTTTTTAAAAATCCATGGGTTGCCTTCGCTGGCACGTCCCACCATGACGGCGTCGCAGTGGGTTTCCTCCAACATCTTTTTTGCATCCAGTTCGTCTTGTACGTCACCGTTGCCGATGACGGGAATGCGCACGCTTTCTTTGATTTGGCGAATGATATCCCAGTCGGCGTGACCGCTGTAATACTGCTCGCGCGTGCGCCCGTGGATGGTGATGGCGGCGGCACCGTTTTGCTCGGCGATTTTTGCAATCTCTACCGCGTTTATGGTGTTTTCGTTAAATCCTTTTCGTATTTTAATGGTAACTGGCTTATGCGTCGCCCGAGATACCTTCGACACAATTTCGCCAATCAAGGCAGGGGTTTTCATGAGAGCCGAGCCTTCACCGTTTTTTGTGATTTTGGGTGCCGGACAGCCCATGTTAATGTCGATGATATCGAAAGGGTAGGGCTCGATTTTTTTGGCGATATCAGCCAAAATGGCGGGGTCACTGCCAAAAAGCTGTGCCGCCACAGGGTGCTCTGTTGCATCGGTAGTCAAAAGTTTGTCGGTATTTTTGCTTTCATACAGCATGCCCTTTGCGCTGACCATCTCTGAATAGACAAGCCCAGCCCCTTGCTCTTTGCATAAAACGCGAAACACCAGATCCGTGACACCCGCCATGGGTGCCAGAAAAACGTTGGACGAAAGTTCGACCGTCCCGATTTTTATTTTTTTTATATCCATGTTCTTACCTGTTCAATTCGTATAAAATGCGAAGCCCTTCTAATGTCAAAATAGGATTGATGATTTCTAGCATGTCTGAACCGGCGGCGATCAGCTTGGAAAGGCCGCCCGTTGCAACCACTTTTAGTGTGTCTTCGTTTAACTCTTTTTTAAGACGGTTGATGATGTATTCTGTGGCACCGATATGGGAGAAGACGATGCCGGCCTGTACACTGCTGATGGTGTTTGTGACAAGTGTAGACGGCGGAACTTCTAATTCGACTTTGCCGAGAAGCGCTGCTCGCGTAAACAACGCATCGGCCGAAATGCGAATGCCCGGTGCTGTGATGCCGGTAATAAATCTTCCGTCTGCCGTAATGACATCGTACGTGGTGGCGGTGCCATAATCGATGACAAGAAGGGGGCCGCCATACAAATGATACGCGCCCGCGCAATTCACAAGGCGGTCGGCACCCAATTCTTTCGGGTTTGCCATGCACACGGTAATGCCTGTGTGTATGGACGAGTCGATAATGAAAGGCGAGCGTTTAAAATATTTTTTTATGGCGTGGGTAATCGAGTACATGATATCGGGCACAACGGAGGAGATGACGACATTCTCTACTTGCTGCACATCAATCGTTGCATTTTGAAATAGAGACAAAATAAATGTGCCCACCTCGTCTGCGGTACGGTTTAAGCCGGTCGTCATGCGCCAACTTTTCACCAACGTGGCACCATCAAACACACCCAAGACGATATTTGTATTGCCCACGTCGATAACCAAAATCATAGCGTTTCTCCTTCCGGATTTAGAAAGAAACTGGTGTAAAACAATTGTAACGTATGAATCCACTCTTGCTTTTCTCGCTTGATGCGGTCGATTTCAAGAGGAACGCCAATCTCGTCATACAAATAATCTTGTTCTTCGGCAGACGACTCGAAATAGAGGGCGCTGTCTTCATAAAATCCAATGGTCAAAATGCCCCCGAGTTTGTCGGCGGTCGTCACGGCCAAAATCTTCAGCTCGTCTTTGACGACGTCGGGCAACTTGTCAAATTGGGGATTAAAATAATATTTTTGGTTGTAACTGGATGCGGCACAGAGTACCATCTTATTCAAAAAAATCACTCCTTATATATTCGGCACTAAGAAATGTTCAAATAATAACGATCAAATTTGCGCGGTCTATTTTGTACAATACTGCGTCAGCAGAACCCGCCCATAGCGCCGCTATGAACGGAACCTGCTTCCTTGTCTTGCGCAAAATATCCGCGTGCAAATTTAACAGTTATTGTTTTCACATTCCTAAACATTTCACATGTCATTCCTTAGTGCCGAATATTTTCTACTGTTCATAGGAGGGCAGTAATGATTTTGTATGTTCAATCATTACTGCCGCCTATATATTTCGGCGATGGCACCGAGTCAAGCGCCTTACGCTTCTCGAATCGAAACCTCGCCTGCGTGTACGTGAAGGGTCTCGCCGGAGGCGGTTTCGACAATCAACCCGCCCATCGCGGATATGTCAGTGGCGACGCCCTCTCGTTCCTCTTTTTTATAGATGACGCGCACTGTTTTTGAAAGCGTCATACAACATGCCTTGTATTGCGTGAGGAGGCTGTCGCAATTGCCCAGTGCCATGTATTCGTCGTAGATGCGCTCAATTTGTAACAAAATTTCTTGTATCAATCGTGCGCGTTTATGCTTTTCGCCTGTCTCTGCGTAAACAGAGGTGGCAATGGTTTCTAACTCTGGTGGGAACTGTTGGGTTTGCACATTGATGCCGATGCCAACCACAGCAGATTGAATCGTTTCGCCTTCGAGTGTCATTTCGGTGAGAATGCCGGCGATTTTTTTGGTGCCGACCAAGATATCGTTTGGCCATTTAATGGCGCAAGGTATTCCGGTCACATTTTGGATCCCCCGGCATACCCCTAGCCCCATCAGCAAGGTAATAATAGACTATTGGAGGGGGGTATTTTTAGGCGTAAACACAAGCGACAGGTTGATGCCTTCGTTTGGTGGCGCGTACCATTTTCTGCCCAATCGCCCGCGCCCTTCGGTCTGGCTGAGGGCGACAACGACGGTGCCTTCGTCTACATTTTTTTCGCGGATCAGTCTTTTTGCCTCATCGTTTGTCGAGGGCAGCGTATCATAGCAGCAGACGGTTTTGCCCAT
>JAVBJY010000048.1:0-4509 GCA_031546735.1 Eubacteriales bacterium | reverse complement strand
TACTTCAAATGTTGTCTCTCAAATTTTCTGATGCCTCCGATTTTTCAAAAACGCGTTGGCTACGAACTAGAACAAATACAATTGTTTCAGAAGACACCGTTGCTTATTATTTGAGAAAAAACATTTTTCGACTTTTGAAAGTTTTCAGTGACTTCGACATAATGCGAATAATTATTGATAAACAAAACGACTATTTGTATCATTCAGACGAATCCGCTTAATTTCCGGGGATATACGTCTTTTTGTTACGCCATTTTGTAGGTCAAAGTTTTAACTCGCAAGTATCACAGTCATTACTGAAAAATATGTAAAAACGGTATGTCTACAAATGAGGTAAGTAGACCAACGGCAATGATGAATCCGATGTATAAAAACATCTTCCATTCTTTGTATAGCTTTTCAGGCTTTTGTGTCACAGAATCTTCGCCCATGCCAAGCCACAGGTACCAACAGAACAGACCATCGATGAGCGCCACCAAAATTAAATATTCGATTCGATATTTGATAATAAAGACACCGATAAAAAATAACGAAAGCATCCCATAAAAAATAGAAGAAATGAGTAACGACTTTTCAGAATAATGTTTAAAGGATTTGCGGTAAGAAGAGGCAATGGCGCTATTTCCGATAAAGTGGTATTCAGAATATCGTTTGACCGCCATTAAAAATGCACCACCCATCCAATACCCAAACAGAAGGCTAGACACAGGGAATGTGTCGGGGCTGATTAAAAACCAACCCATCGCGAGTCGAATGGCATTGTTGATCGATTCGCTCAATACATCCACATAGGCAATGTCTTTCGTTCGAATGGGGCGCACATTGTATAAGATGCCCATAAACAGTAAAAATACGGAAGCAAAGAAAAATCGTATGCCGCATAGATATGCAAGCGAGAGGCCGACGACAGCCAACAGAACATATTCGATGGCCACGAGCAATGGGTTTAACGAAAGCTTCACGGCAACCCGCTCTTTTTTGGTTGGATGAAATTGATCTGTTTTGGCGTCTAGGTACTCGTTGATAACGTAGTTTGCAGAGGCCACCAGGCACAGAGAAACAATGCCGATAAATAAAATTTGAATAAAATCCCCCGGAATATCTAAGAACACGCCGTGCAGTGCCACGATAAAGGCAAACAAGATGCCTGGTAGCATAAAAATATTTTTGATCCAGTGGTCTGGTCTTGCAATGGCAATATATCTTCGAATCAATTGTATCACTCCTCTATGTTGTTAGATCTGTCGTTTAATAAAAGTGGAACGCCGTCTTTGTGAATGAGATATGTATGCTGTGCCAATTCCATCATGGGTAAATCGTCAAAGGAATCTGTGTATACGGTAAAGCATAGGTCGTGTTGGTTGCCGTACGTCTGCAAAATCCTCCTTTTCTTTTCTTCGCCAAAACATGTGACAAAGGGATCGAGGGCATCCCAGTCGTTTGCGATAATCGCATCGACAGGCATGGCATCCTCCAACGTCATTTGTATGAGATGTCGTTCGCCAGCGGATATAACGCAAACTTCATCGTATGCTTGGTCTTTGATGTGCGACAGCACCGCGTCAAATCGCTTGGATTGAAAGTGTTTGACGTAGTGGCTGATGCTGTCTGGGGGTAACATTTTGGTCAGGTGCAACAACCGTCGCTTAAACCGACTTCGTGCGGCCAACCGCATGCTTGGTTTTGAAAACTTTGTCAGCACAATCATGAGCCCAAACAGAAGGATATAACCATCAAACATCCATCGCTCCTTCTTCAAAATAAAGACCAGCGAATCCAAATCAATGAGTGTGTGGTCAAAGTCAACAAGGGCAATTCTCTTTAATGCCATACGCCAAATATCCCCTTTATATGGTAATAAGTAATTGGATACATAGTATAAAGCCGATTTTCTTCCCCGAAAAATGAAATGAGAAGCGATACAAAGACGCTAATAAACATGGCCGTACAAATGAACACAAGCACGACGGTTTGCACTTCTTTATACGGTTGTGATTTTAAATAAATAAAAAACGACACAAGCAAGGCGGCGAGAATGAAGAGCCAAAGAAAGTCGACTTCATACCGTGGGTAAATACCGGCAGCCAGTGTTGTTATTGCTGCCATCACAAGACCAATGATAATCATGCCCAGTATGCCGGACCAAAGGGTTTTTGATTCTTTTTGAACATCCTTCGAAACGAATAGGGTGCCAAACAGCGCATAGCCGATTGGGAACGCCATCAAACTAAAGGTACCTTCTTGAAAAACATACCCCATATAAGCAAAGAAATTCCCGTTTTTATCTACGAATGGAAAGCTAGGCTTCGCATTAATGGGTTGAAATACATACATCCAAATGCCAGTCAGCGCCTTCGTTAGTTTCGAAACCGGGTTTAGCAGTTTATAGGTCTTCATATTGGCGGTGGTCAGTTGATAGGAGATCCCAAATTCGAAAATAGAGCCAAAGCGTGCATAATTGTACCACATGAGCAGACAGGCAATGACGGTGTAAGGCACAGCCACACAAGCGAATGCGAGGTAGAACTTCTGCTTTTCTTGCCAAAGTGGATTCAGCCACGGATACAGAAAGATCGGCACCAAAAACGAAATAAAAACAAGATTGGCCTTGCATCCTACTGCCAACGCCAAACACAATGAGCCGAGCGCGAGCGGTTTGTACAAAATTTTATCCGATGTGGTTGCTTTCAGTATTTGCCATAAGCCCAAGGTGGCAAAACAAATGCCAGAGGCAACGGCGACCTCATAAAATCGAGGGCGTCGGGCAATGTAGAGAATCATTGTACTCATGGATATAGTAAGGGAACCCAAGGCGTACATGATGTAGGGCATGTTACGCATAAATCGCTGGGTCAGGTGTTTCCATACTTTGAGAAGCGCAAGCATCGCAATAAGGCAAAAGAGAAAGACGGCAAAATAGGGCGGAAAGTATGCGCCAGTCAACGCCTTAAACGGCAGAAATAAGGTCAAAACTGGAACGATGCCATAGTAACTGTAATATTTGCCCTTGTAGAATACAGTGTCCCATTGGAAGGAAACACCATTTTGATAGCGGGACGCATAGTCATACGGACGCTTTTCCCGCAATAAAGATTCAGAGGGCTGTGCATCTAAATATACGTGACCTTTTAAAAAGGCATCCACAAGATCGGCATTATACTGGTCACGATAAAAACCTTGGCTCTCTCGTAGGTCCTTTGGGAGAGGTTCGCTTGTGATGATCGTAAAAAAAAGAAAAACAAATGTAAAGATAACCAAAATAGAATTGATCGTTTGCTGTGTCTTTGACGTAAAGTCCACAGGGGTATGTAAGAGCTGTCTATAGCGGATATACCATATGCCGTACAACAAAACAAATAAAAGGAACATGCGCCAAACGTTGACAGAAATCGGGATGGGTTTGTTTACAATCACGTCACGAAGGGAGGTGCTCCCAGCATCTTGGCAAGGCACAAGCCTTAGGTAAGAAACATCCCCCATGCAATGCAGGACGACATAGTGCGTCTCGGGTACATTCTTGACCACATCAAATTCGGGGGTACGTCTTTGCATATTGTCTTCATCGCCATATTGAATGTAAAACCGTTGCACCAATCTGTTTTCATCAAAATTCAAATCGATATAAACAGAAGCCACAGGCGTATTGAGATCATTAAACTTGATCCCCACATCTTTTTGAAGGGGCGCATGTAGTTGGTCATCGGAGGCAGAGTCGTTATCATTCAGCGTGATACGCGTGTTTTGGAACGTAAATTCCTTGTTTGCCCAAATGGTGGCATAATGGCTCAGGTTGAAAATCGTTAACTCACAAATCAAAAGAAAGGCAAGACAAAGGAGTGCAGTAAATACGGGTTTAGGATCATGAAGGTTGTATTTTTTAGCAAAAGAATGAAGCACAGACGAAACCAATTGATAAAGCGTATTTAACATAGGGAGATTCTCCTTTGGAAATGAGATGTATGGCAAAGATAAAGATAAGTTGTGTATAAATTGTAGAGTATGGCGGACAGTTTGTCAACTTTATGAACGACAAAATTTTACAATAAAAGCCCCACAATGCTAAAATTGTGGGGCTTTTGAAATGAATGAGGAAGCTTTAGCGATCCTCTCTAAAATAAGGAATACCAAGCCAAGCTGGCGGTTGATTCTCTGGTTTTTTACGCAAATTAATAATGACCAGTACAATAATCGTGGCAACATAAGGGATCATATCCACAAGATTCGGGCTAAAAGAAAAGGAAAGACCGAATGCGCCAAACGTAACCCCTTGCAATTTAAAGCTAAGTCCTTTGAGTGCACCGAAGAAGTAGGCACCAAAGATCGCTTTCAATGGATTCCATGTGGAAAAAATAATCAACACAACGGCGATCCAACCTTGTCCGGCAGTCAAATTGTCTTGCCATCTCGGGATAAACACCAACGAGAGATAGGACGCGCCCACGCCGCATAAAAACCCACCGGCGATGATGTGAACGTATTTGTATAACGTAACCGGTACGCCAGAGGCAT
>JAVBJY010000202.1:0-16483 GCA_031546735.1 Eubacteriales bacterium | reverse complement strand
GAATTTGTCCAGATGATAAACGGATAAGCCGACCATTTCCATCAGCGAGCGGATGGTCTCTTCCCTATTTTTTTGCCTGTCTCGTGACAAATCTCGCTTGTGTATCACGAAGGGCTCCATCAATATTTGCCTGATCGTCCGGCGTGGATTCATGCAGGCAGATGGATCTTGAAAAATCAATTGAGCCTCGGTTGTAAACTTTTTATGCTGTGCTGTCGTTAAGTCTGCAATGTCATTGCCATCAAAGCGAATGACACTGCCCTTATCGGGCTTATAAAGCCTAAGGAGTGTACGGCCAAGGGTGCTTTTTCCGCAACCGCTCTCCCCTACCAGCCCGAGCGTCTCTCCTTTGTATATCGAAAAAGAAACGTCATCTACGGCACGAAGCATCGCTTTTTTGCCGTTAGCATCTTTTACATGAAACGTTTTTTTAAGATTGGATATTTGTACCAATGGTTGTTGCGTACTTGTCTCTTCTGTCACATCATTACCCCCAAAACATTTTTAAGCTTTGTATTTAAAGCAACGAACCATTCTGCCCTCGGCAACCGCATACAGCGGCGGACAGCCGTCTACGCATTGTTGATCGGCATATTGACAACGAGGATGAAACCGACAACCCGCAGGCATATCACCCGGATCTGGCACAACGCCGTCAATCGCTTGTAGCCGCGGCTTTTGATTGTCGATCTGTGGAATCGCTTTGAGCAAGCCCTCTGTGTATGGGTGCAGCGGGTTTGTAAAGATTTTTTCGATCGGGCTTTTTTCCACCACTTGCCCGGCATACATAACAAAAACCTCTTCGCATAGTTCGCTGACGATGCCCAAATCATGTGTAATCATGATGATACTCATATTGAGCCGTTGTTTAAGCTCCTTCATGAGGGTAAGGATTTGTGCTTGTATGGTGACGTCGAGTGCCGTCGTCGGTTCGTCTGCAATCAAGAGTTTTGGGTTGCATGCAAGCGCAATGGCAATCATGATTCTCTGCCGCATCCCACCCGACATCTGGTGCGGGTATTCTTTTAATCTTTGCAAGGGCGCGGGGATGCCTGTCAACTGCATTAGCTCTAATGCGCGTTGTTCCGCTTGTTTTTTTGTCATGGCGTTGTGTATGAAGAGTGGTTCCATGATTTGCTTTCCACATGTGTGCAACGGATTTAAAGAGGTCATTGGCTCTTGAAAAATCATGGAAATATCTTGTCCACGTATTTTTCGTAACTTTTGGTCAGGCAATGAAAGAAGATTCGTACCCTCAAATAAAATCTCGCCTGAAATGTTAACACCCTTTTTCGCCAACAGACCCATAATGGCAAGTGAGGTGACGCTTTTGCCGCTACCACTCTCGCCCACAATGCCGATGGACTTTCCTTGCGAAACTGAAAAGCTGATATCATCTACCGCTTGTATGTCGTTTCCTTTTTGTTTAAATGCAACACTTAAATTCTTTATTTCTAATAATTTTCCACTCATTTTGGCTCCTATGGAAACAACGGTTTCTTAGCTTAGATTAGTGTCTGAAGTGTCTCATGCCTGTAAAAACCATCGCAATGTTGTACTTGTTACACGCTTCGATTGCGAGCGCATCGTTCACCGAACCGCCCGGTTGGATGATGGCTGTGATGCCAGCTTTTGCCGCTTCTTCTACGCAGTCTGGAAATGGGAAGAACGCATCAGACGCAAGCGCCGCATTTTTTAAATACGCTTCGCCCAAATGGTCTGTGCCATGTTCAATCGCCTGTTTACACGCCCATATTCTGTTCACTTGCCCTGGGCCTGCGCCGATAAGCTGTTTATCCTTACCAATTGCGATTCCGTTTGATTTTACATATTTCACGACTTTCCACGTAAATAGCAAATCTTCCATTTCTTTGTCTGTTGGCTTCCGTGTCGTTACCACTTTCAATTGGTCTTCTATCAGCAATTGGTCATCAATCCCTTGTACAAGCAAGCCGCCCGAAACTTTTTTCATGTCTAAAGAGCCTTTTGGCTGTTTTGCTTCGATGTGGTCAAGGGTCAAGATTCGGATATTTTTCTTTTTCTTTAATATATCCAGTGCCTCGTCTGAAAAACACGGTGCCAAAATGATTTCTACAAATATCTTATTTATTTCTTCTGCGGTTGTGGCATCGATTTCTCTGTTTGCCACAACGATACCACCAAAAATAGAAACAGGGTCAGCGGTATACGCCTTCATATACGCGTCAAAAATCGTGTCGCCACTGCCGACGCCGCAAGGATTAGAATGTTTACAAGCCACAACCGTTGGCTCATCATATTCTTTTAATAGTTCGAGGGCACCGGGGGTGTCGTTGATGTTATTAAAAGAAAGTTCTTTGCCATGAAGCTGTTTGATGTCGGTCAACATGCCTTGGCTGTTGCCGATTTCTTTATAGAACGCGGCGCTTTGGTGTGGGTTCTCACCGTACCGCATATCCTGCACCAATTCGTAGGTCATACTAATTGTGTTTGGATAGGATTCGATGCCCGCCCGTGGCATTAAATAATTTGCAATCAACGTGTCATAGTGTGCGGTGTGGTTAAACACTTTTGCCGCCAAGTAGAAGTTGGTTTTGACTGAAACGCTTCCGTTTGCCTTTAACTCTTCCAACACGTTGTCATAGTCTAGCGGGTCTATAATGACAGAAACATCTTGGTAATTTTTGGCCGCGGCACGAAGCATAGAGGGACCACCGATGTCGATGTTCTCGATACATTCGTCTAGTGGCACGTTTTCTTTCAGGATGGTTTGTTTAAACGGATAGAGATTGACGATAACAAGATCAATCATATGTACATCCAACGCTTGGATCTGTTGCATATGGCTCTCGTCCGAACGAATTGCCAAAATGCCCGCATGGATATTGGGGTGAAGTGTCTTCACTCTGCCATCGAGACATTCTGGAAAGCCCGTCACGTCAGAAATATTGATAACGGGTACGCCGCTTTCTTGTAACGCTTGGTACGTCCCACCAGTCGATACGATTTCGATGCCTAGGTCTATGAGTTTTTTAGAAAATTCAACAATACCTGTTTTATCTGAAACACTGATCAACGCTCTCTTCATTTTTTAAAAACCCCTTTTCTTTTCAAGATATCTACAATAACCTCTACCATAATATCAATTCACATAATATCAGTCAAGGAATAACGCAAAAAAACAAAGGTGTACGAAAATGTTGTGTACAGCAACACTTCCGCGCACCCGCATGGTACAGCGTTTTAATCCGCATAAAGTTCTCCATATCCACATAGTTGAAATTTGGAAGCACTAAAAAACGTCTTTAGTTTTTGCCCTGTCAAGACTTTTAATTCGTCCATTCTTTTGAGCGCATCCCCTGCACCATGATACAATTCATAATCGATATAGGCGGGATGACACATAATCTCTATGGATTTTTCTCTTGTTCTGTTTACAATTTCGATCATCTTCGCTTCGGTTGCGAATTGACCGTAAAATTCTGCCGAGAAATCATCGCATGTCTTAATGCCTCTTTTTTTGAATCGGTTGATATGTCGATCATTAATGCCACGAATGGGTAGGTTGTACTTGGAGGTAAGTTCTAACAGCACGTACTCGAACACCTCTAACTCATGAATATGGTTATGGCTATCGATGTGTGTCAAACGAATACCGGCCTGTAACGCCTTCTTAATTTGCGCGTCAAACTCTAGCAAGATTTCTTCTAGATCCAATCGGCTGACACTTGAAAAAAAAGCACCTTGATTTTTAAATTTCCCGTTTTGATCGACAACAGTTGTGTGATTGTCTAGTACAGGATATCCCGCTGTAAGCGTCAGATGGATGCCCACATTCATCGCGGGGTTTTGTTTGTAAATTTTGACGGCATGATCAAAAGCAGGCATGTTCGCCATAATGGTCGTACTCGTCACAATCCCGTTTTCGAACGCTTCTGCTATTCCTAAATTAACGCCCTTCGAAAATCCGAATTCATCTGCATTGATTATGACTTTCACGTTATCTCTCCTCTTCTTTCCTTTTGGTTAAATGTTGAATGATATAGTCGCGGCCAACATCGAAGCAACCAATCGTTCCCCCTTCATAAGCAAGGGTGGTCAAGGTGATTCGTGGCTTAAAGACAAGTGGCGACTGTTCCATGACACTTTTAATTTCGGCAATTAACACCTCTTCAAATACAATATACTCTCCACCGATGACGACTGTTCCGATATCGAGTAACGCGACCGAGTTGCTAATGATAACCCCAATCAATCGGCTAATCCTTCTTACCTCTTCCCGAACCACTGCATCTTGTATAGTATATGCCTCTACAATGTCATCAAATGTAAAATCATCGGCTCGTTGCCTCAAATCACACGCGACCTCGCTACCTTCTAGGCGTTTGCGCAAGGCGTTTACAAGACTTGCAGCAGAAAGATCCATCTCTAACCGCTCACCCGTCTCTGAAAATATCATCAGGGCAATTTCGCCCGCCGAATTATTTTCACCTTCGTGGAGCTTTCCATCCAGGATAACCGCCGCACCCATGCCCGGTCCAAAGCTTACAAAAAGCAAGTTGGGATTTTTCTCGTCACATAAAAATTTCGCTTCACCCAACGCCGCCATGTCTACGTCATTTTTTACAATGACGGGTATATCGTACAATTGTTGAAGGTATGATTTGATGTCGATTTTGACACGATCCACTACTTGTGAATTAAAAATAATCGAATTGCTGTTTTTGCTAATGGTGCCGGGGCTTGCCACAACGATCACGTGAATACGCTGTGTGTCAATCCGATTTTTTTGCAGAAGCGCTTCTATCGATGCTTGAATCGCTTCTTTTGCGCCAACATCATCAATCCGTTTTTGTATCATGAGTTTATCGATCGGGTCTCCCAATATATTCGAAAGCGAAACAATGGGATGGTTAAAATTCAAATCAATGGCAATCATGTAGCCATAGGCTTCGTTGGGCGAAATGAGGATGGGCTTTCGTCCGCCCTTGACATTGGAAACGCCCTCGCCCACCTCTTGGATAATACCCAATGATAACAAGTATTCGATGTGTTCGTTGACAGCTGGTTTACTCATATTTAAACGCTTGGCAAGCTCTGCCCGAGAAATTACCCGTGACGAAAAAATTGTTTTTAAAATGAGGGCTTGATTTTTTTTACGGACAGTAGAATTGTCATCGCTTTGATGATTCATCGCATCACCTTCTTTAGTTAGTTATGGTTATTAACTAACTATAATTTACTACACCGGGAGGAAAAAATCAATAGCTCTCACGTGAACTTTTTTTGGCACATAAAAATCGGACAAGAGTTCTGTACACTCCTATCCGATTTCTCATCGTTCATTCTGCTAACACACCATATTCGTTGATAATAAGCTGCAAAATATTTTCCATTTTACCGGTGTTGGCATTGATGTAGATTAAATATTTGTTGTCGTCTAGCTTGCCTTTAAATTCGTAGCAAAGCGCCTCTTCTTTTGACTGCAACGGTATGATGACCGTACTCGTATTCTCGATAACAAATTTGTCATATAGGTTTTTCTTCGCCGCTTCTACAGATAGTTTCGGGGCTTCTATTTTTCTTTCATGATGCATCGAAATATAGCCTTGGGCCTCGAAGCCCAATATTGTGCCGTCTATGAGGCTGACTTTTACTTTTACGAGATCGGTGTAAATGGTTACGCCGTTTAGATTCTGGGCATAATTGATGACGATGCTATCGTCTGAGAGCTCGTAGTAACTATACTTCATGTCACGAAAGTTGTTTGCTTTCAGAAACGAATCGGCCTTTGCAAGGGCGCTTTCGACGGATATAAACGCGCCAATGGTAGACGACGTAGATTGATAGTTTAACATCCACAATGGATAACCACCATTTTTGGTCACATCAATGCTGATTGTGTAGGTGTCAAATCCTTGGATGCGCACCTCATAATGATACACCGGGATGACATGCTTTACACTGGCGTCTGTCTCACTTATAAATCGGACGTCCTCTACAGGTTCATCTTGTAGCATGTGCTTGACAATGTCTTTTCCTTGTTCCATCGTAATCGGTTTTGCATTTTTGGTCATCAGTGGTTCCATTGTTAAAATATGTTCGGAGAAGGGGCCATCGTAAATCAGCGACGGATACTCTTGAAACTGCTTGCTGACTGTCACCATAGAACCTAAAATGGCTTTGGGCGCAGGGTTCTTATCCAGATTTTCTTCGTATTCATCTTTTATTTTATCCCACGGCACCCCGCCGCTTAATGTAATCTGCGACACCATATTGTTTAATTCACCCGATAGAAAGCCCGAGTAGGTTCGCAATTTTTCTATGTTTTGCCAGTCTTCCTTGTCCATATCCGTGCCGTCGATTGCCTTTGCCATCATCGCGTAGGAGTAGTCGCTCACTTGTGTCAAATATTTTAGGGTGTTTGTCACAACAACGGCATTATAGGGAAGCGAGGACAAATTGTTATGGGCTTCCCCTGCCTGACGCCAAATGTCGGCAAACAAAATGGCACTTTGTTTTGGCTCTCGCGCCAGTCTCACTTTGTCCAAATTTTTGTCTACGTTGTCTACATATACAACAGCATCGTAGAATACCCGCTGGTAATCGTTTGATACCATTCTGTGATAGCTTTCCTTCTGCTCATATTGGTACAGACCGAAGCTGATGCCGCCGATGCCCAAGACAAACACGACGGCAAGCCCCATGATTCGTTTTCTCACACAAAGCCCCCCTTTATCGTACGCCAAACGCATGATTGCCGATTTGAATGGTCACGGGTATACGCAACACCCACTGATTTGTTGCTGTTTTCGGATTCCAATAATAAATGGCGCCACTGGTTGGATCCCATCCGTTCAGCGCATCTCTCGCCGCGCTTAAGCATGAGTTTGTCGGCGTCAAATTAATTTGGCCGTCGGCAACGCCGTCGAAAGCACCCGCTTGGTAAATAACGCCCGATATGGTGTTTGGAAATGCGCTGTTGTTTACCCTATTGATAACGACAGCGCCAATGGCCACCTGCCCTGTGTACGGCTCGCCGCGCCCTTCGGCATTGATGAGGCTACCAAGCATCCACACATCGCTCTCTCGGCTACTCGTGGCACTGGCTGTTGTCGCGTTTTCATTGTTCCCGCCTGTAGCTGTGCCTTTCGACGTTGTTTCGACAACACCAAGCGCCTTTAGTGTGTCACTTCCGGCGATGCCATCTGCCTTCAAGCCGTTTTTCTTCTGAAAGCGCTGTACCGCTTCCCATGTGACGTATCCGTATTTTCCGTCTACTGTTCCCGTAAAATACCCCCAACGTTTTAGCTTGTCCTGTATCGTCTTCACAGTATCGCCTGTAGAGCCCCATGTGTATACGGTGGCGGCCACAACCGTTTGCCGATACCCTTCGGTTGTTACGCAAAACAAGATGAGAAGGACCAAGATCACGCTTTTGATTGCTTTCTTTTTATTCCCTTTCACGATTCAGCCTCCACTCCACTCCACCACGTACACCGTGCGATATTAGTTGTTCTTAGACAATGCGTACTCAAATTTCTTCTCTTGCCACCATTCGACGATTTTAAATTTCACTTTCACCGGCAACGCTCTGTCGCCGTCTGCATCCACCACAAGGTTGTATTCGTCTGCTGTCAAAACAGTTCGAAGTTCTTGCGCTGTCTTTTCAGAGATTTTGCTATGGGTCTCGTCTACAAAGCAAAGCGGTGGAAACATGACACAGAACCAATTCTTCCCCTTGCCTTCTCCGATCACAACACGAAGTGCCTCATACTCACCCGGTGGAAATTTTACATTTGCATATTGTTTGGTAGGGAAAATCGACTTGGAAAGGCTGGCTTTCACCCCGTAGGTGTAGCCTTCTCGCTCAATGACGTCTCTCGCACAACGTTCGATGGCCGATAAGTTTTCTTGAATGATCTTCCGCGATTGCGCAATGTCTTTTGACCCGTCAAACTTATAAGAAAACTGATCGAGTATGGCATCTCGTACTTTTAATTTTAATGCTTGATCTTCTTTTGAATCACTGTTTGCCAACACGTGAAAACGAATGACTTCACTGGCGATGCCTTCTTGGATTGTTTCGGAGTACGCTTTCGTCGTCCACATCGTTCCGAATGTAATCACCAATCCAACCATCAATGAAACAAAAATAATTTTTATATTGTGCTGATACCAACTGTAAATTTTATTTGTCATAATCATTCATTCCTCCCAGAATTTTTCTATACATAAATTATTTCCAGATTTACAGTTGTTATACAGTTTGGGTAAAAAAAACAGTAGCAATAAAAAAAGACACAGACGTTTTGTCTGTGTCTTTTTTTATTGCTACTGTTTTTAAGGAACGTTCTTAAGTGTTATGTAAATCGATTACGCTTGCTTTGGTGCATCTACTGGACATACGTTGGCGCAAGCGCCACAATCTATACAGTCTTCCGCATTAATCACGTATTTATCATCACCACTAGAAATACAAGAAACCGGACATTCAGATTCACATGCGCCACAGTTGATACATTGTTCGTCTATAACAAATGCCATAATAAAACACCTCCGTTTTTTTTATTTTTGATACCATACATTGTAACATGTAACGTATATAATTGTATATCATTTATTCATATTTATCAAGAGATAATTTTTAACAGCTATTCATATGAGAAGATGTATGATAAAATGAAAAGGCTATAGAGTGAGGCAAAAATGCGAAGTGAGGAAGTGATTCTGGTTGGATGACACAAAAATATCGCCCTCTTTAGAAAATTATCTTGAAACAATCTTGTTTATGCAAGACAAGAAAGAATTTGTTAGAATAACAGACATTGCCACAGAATTATCCATATCCAAGCCAAGCGTAAACAAGGCCATCAAAGTGTTAAAATCGGAAGGCCTCGTATTGCATGAGCATTACGGATTTTTAGGCCTGACAAGTAAAGGCTACGAGATTGCAAGAAGCGTCGCCAAGCGGCATGTCATCATTAAAGAGTTTTTGTTGACGTTGGGCGTCGATGCACAAACGGCAGAACGCGAAGCGTGCCTGATGGAACACTCTATGAGCCTTGATACGGTTGAAAAACTGTCGGATTTTTTAAGGCGTTTAGAACCTGTTCAGCAACCTACCCATAAAACAAATGAAAGGAATGAATCATATTGAAAAAATTACTCGCACTGATTCTGTCGGCAACCTTGCTGACGTCTACCATATTTTTAAATGTGCAGGCAAAAGACCGAAACCCCTCTGAAACCTATTTGAATATATTTACACCGAAGGAGGCAGAGGTTGCAAAGTTGCCTGCGTTTCCCGGTGCCGAAGGCGGCGGAAAATATACGACGGGGGGACGCGGTGGCACCGTCTACTACGTTACCAACTTAAATGACAGTGGCGAAGGTTCGTTGCGTGATGCCGTCAGTGCGCCAAACCGTACGATACTCTTTAACGTATCAGGCACCATCTTTTTGCAATCTCCCCTTGCCCTCAAACAGCCCAACATAACGATCGCGGGGCAGACTGCGCCTGGCGACGGCATTTGCATCGCAAACTATATGACACAAATCGACGCTGATAACATCATTATCCGCTATCTGCGGTTTCGAACCGGCAGTGGTGCAAAAGCCGAAAACGATGCCCTCTGGGCGAGAGGTCATCAGTTTATTATGATCGACCATTGTTCGGCTAGTTGGTCTACAGATGAGACGATTTCTGTTTATGGCGTCGCGAACACGACGGTGCAGTGGTGCATTGCAAGCGAAAGCTTGACGCTTTCGGCACATGCAAAAGGACGCCATGGGTATGGCGGCATATGGGGTGGAACCAACACGACCTTCCACCACAACCTGATTGCGACCCATACGAGCCGTATGCCCCGCTATTTAAACTCGACCACCAACCACCCCGATTATTTAGATGAAAGTAGCAATGACATGGTGAACAACGTGTTTTATAACTGGGGATTTAACTCTGGTTATGGTGCAGAAAATGATACCCGGTTAAACATTGAGAACAACTATTATAAGCCGGGACCTCTCACCAACGATAACGTCGCCAATCGGATATTTAACCCCTCCAATGAAGGTTGCTTTTATGTGGCTGGCAATTTTATGTATAATAACTTTGAGGTGACAGCCGACAATGCAAAGGGTATCCAACCGGCCCCTAACGCAAACCCTACCATGTATACAAATCCATACACCATTGGTCTCATTCGTTTAAACCAGATGCAAACGGCCGAAGCCGCGTATGATGCTGTATTGCGAAACGTGGGTGCTACGTTGCCAAAACGAGACGCGTATGATGCAAAAATTGTCAACGACGTGAAAAACGGAACCGGTCGCGCCATTAATCATGAAAGTGAAGTGGGCGGTTATCCCGAATTAAAATCGTCGCCCTCACGTTCTGATGCCGATTTGGATGGGTTGCCAGATACGTGGGAACTACAGTATCCAGATCTTTTAAACAAATTTGACGGAACAGACGCAAACGTCGTAGCACGCAGTGGCTACACAAATTTAGAAGATTATTTAAACAATTTTGTATCAGCGGCGCCAGCGCCAAGTAACCCCGACGTGACCATCGACAGTCTCCAATCCGATTGCATCTACCTATACAACCAGCCGATTAACATTGTCGCAACGGCCACGGCAAAAAACGGCAAGCGAATTACCGCTGTAAAATTTTATAAAAATGACAAGATGATTGGCCAAGGTACGTCAGACCCTTATACATTTACAACGACAGCGACAGAAGATGGCACCTGGTATTTGACCGCCAAGGCAACAGACTCGGAAGGATTAGAAACGACATCATCCGTAAAAGTCATCCATGTCAACAGCACTGGAAAGATCGCCCCTTGGACATCGCTTGATATCGGCAAAACGACACTTCCTGGTCATGCCTCTTTTGAGAACGGCCTATACACGGTGAAGAGCGCCGGACGTATTGGGCCTGAAAAAGAACGTGGCTTGTCTGAAAAAGAGGATTCGTTCCAATTCATGTACCAGACCATCGGAACAAACGCCGATATATCTGCCAAGTTAGAATCGGTGTCTAAATTAAACAACAATTGCGTAACGGGGCTCATGATGCGAAACTCTCTTGACACAGCGTCAGACTTTGTCCTCGTCAACTATGAGTACGAGAAAAACGGCGCAGGCTTATCGTTTACCTATCGAAAAGACGGCAAGTACACGCGAAAATTTGTAAAAGCCGAGACGTTGCCCGTCTACATGCGGTTGCAAAAAAACAGAGACGAAATCACCGCCTATCAATCGCAAGATGGCATTTCATGGGCGCTCTTAGGTCAGATCACTGTGAATTTTGACAACCATATACAGTTTGCCGGTATTGCCGTTGATGGCAACAAGGAATACAACAAAATCAATAACTATACCATTGGCAAGTTTTCAAATCTCGTGCTACATGACTACAAAGAGGCAACCATCCCTACCGTTACCCTTGTCGCAAAAAAGAACGCCGTCTCCGTTTCCGAGCCTGTCGTACTAAACGTTGACGCAAAAGATATGGATGGGATTGAAAAAGTCGAACTTTATAAAAATGGGGAGAAGATAGAGACGATTGATACACCAAGCACCGCCTATACAGTGGGCACACTGCCGACAGGCAGCTATTGGTTTACTGCAAAAGCATACAGCAAAGACGGCGGTGTGGGCACCACTAGCATCAACGTCGGTGTCAGCAAGCTAGACGCCGCCTACTCTCTTGCAGAGATTGGCACGATGCCGTTACGCGCCGCGGCGCAGAGGGAGGGCGATAAGGTTACGCTTTATGGTTCTGGTTTTGGTGTTGAGCCGTCAGTCGCCGAGCAGACACCGTTCCTCTACACACAACGCGCTGGAGACGATGGGATATCGGTTAAAATTGATGGGCAACAACTTGCAGAGTATGAGCATATGGGCATTATGGTTCGTACGTCTCTTGACGAAAACAGCAAGGGCTATGTGCTTTATTTTCAGCCTTACAATGGTCTCTATTTTGCATCTAGCGCCAAAAAAGGAACGCCCTACACTATAATCAAGCAACAGAAATACAAAAAGACACCTGTTTGGCTTACGCTTGAAAAGAGCGGCAAGCTATTAAAAGCGTCTTACTCAGAGGATGGCATCACGTACAAACCAGTTGGAGAGGTGGCGGTTGATTTTGACCATTTCTACGTCGGCTTGTTCGCCTCCACCACTGAAGAATATCATATCCATGACGTTCACTTCAGTTCGTTGCAATTTACTAAAAAATAACAGATAAAAAGAACATGTCTGAAATGATAACCACTTCCCTTTAAACGGTGTGTATCGGCATGTTCTTTTTTTTGTGTCTTATAATCTAAATCTGTATATTTCTGCGGAAAAACGCTTGATTTTCAAGCTAAAGATTTGTATGATAGGATTGTAGATTTTTTTCAGTGTAAATCGTTATAGGGGGGGCAATATGGAACATGATATAGAAGTGCAAAATCAAAAAGAACAAAGTCTCGCTGCTATTTTTTCCGTTGCGGATGCGGGCATCATTGTAAAAGACAGAAATGGCGTTATATGTGATTGGAATATTGGCGCGCAAAACATACTTGGCTATACAGCAGAAGAAATAATTAACCTCACAACAAAGGACTACGCGCCAGCCGATAGTTATGACGAAATAGACCAGATTTCGGCGCGGCTTCTACAGGGTGAGCATATCGCCCATGTGGATGTCGTGCGAAAACATAAAGATGGCACACTTGTAGACTGTTCGGCATCGTATACACCGATATTGGATGATAACGCCCATGTAACAGGTTCTGTCGCTATTTTTCATGATATCTCTGAAAAGAAAATTGCCGAGCAAAAGGCCGAAAATCTGGCCGCCATTTTTGCCATTGCCGATGCGGGTATCATTTTAAAGAATAGAGACGGCATCATCCTTGACTGGAATATTGGTGCACAAAACATACTGGGCTATACACCAGAAGAAATCGTTGGCGGCACGACAAAAGGCTATGCGCCTATCGAAGGCTACGAGGAAATAGACCATATCGGGGAGAGACTTCTACAGGGTGAGCATATCGCCCATGTAGACGTCGTTAGAAAACATAAAGATGGCAGGCTCATCGACTGCTCTGCCTCTTACACACCGATACGAGACGACAAGGACAACATAACGGGTTCGGTCGCCATTTTTCATGACATTTCAGAAAAGAAAGCCATTGAAAAGCGCCATAAGGCACTGGAGAATACACTTTCAAATCTTTTTGATAACCTGTCCAATTCCTTTTGCTTATATGAGATCGTTATGCTTGACGATGGCAGAGAAGACTTAAAAATTATAATGGCCAATCAAGCATTTTTAGACTTTTTAAATCTGCCTAAAGAGTCCGTCGTGGGACGGCTGTTTACAGAGATATGCAGTGGCATTCAATCCTACTTGCCAAATTATCTTTTTACAGCGAAGACTGGCTCCAGTAGAACCCACGAGGGGTATAACTATGATCTCAAAAAACATCTGACAGAAGTCGTATTCTCGCCTGCGCTGGGGCAAGTGGCATCTATCATCACCGATCGAACCCATCTGGTAGAAGCAGAAGAAGCACTAAAAGAGCGAGAAAACGATTTATCCTTGTTGTTTTCCTCCATGACCACTGGCTTTTGCTTGGGTCGAATCATTCGAAATGAACAAGGCGAACCCGTTGATGTCTTATTCGAAATGGTCAATGCTGCCTATGAATCGCTAGAAAATTTTGGCACTTCCTCTGTGCAGGGGAAAAGGCTGTTTGAGTTGCATCCAGACGGAGATGCCGCGTATTTTTCCATCTATGCGGACATCGCGACGACTAGAGGGAAGACAACATTTAAAAAATACATCCCCTCTACAAATGTCACATTGGATGTTGTTTGTTATTCCCCTAGCGAAAATTGTTTTGTATGCCTCGAAAACGACATTTCTGAACGGATTAGGGCGGAAGAAGAACTGCTTCAAGCATACAACGATACCGCGTCCATCCTCAATGTAATGCCTGTGCCCCTTTGCGTGATCAGCAAGGATACGTTTCAGGTTTTGGATGGCAACACCGCCTTCATCAATCTTTGCCATGTAGAGGGCGAGAGTGCGTTGCTTGGTATGCCCCTCACCCGCTACCTAGCGCCCACGCCAGATAGCAGTGAAGCCCAATTCTTGCAAAAGATACAAGAGAATCAGAATACGCTCTGCCTGATTCATCATCGCAATGGCTCTACGATTGAAGCAGAAGCCATCGCGAGACCGTTTATTTATAAAGACCAAGATGCATATGCGGTACAGTGCATTGATTTGACACGACAAAAGATGCAGGAAAAAATACTAAGAGACGCGGCCATGGCTTCGGAAGATGCCTCTAAGATGAAATCGAGCTTCCTTGCAAACATGAGCCACGAAATTAGAACGCCGATGAATGGTGTCATTGGTTTTGCTGAATTGGCGCTAGATGAAGAAACCATTACAGACAAGGTGCGCGGCTACTTGGACAAAATTAAATTGAGTGCAAGCGGTCTGTTGGAAATCATCAATGATATTTTAGATATCTCTAAAATTGAAGCGGGTGCAGTCGAAATCGAAAAAGTGCCCTTTCATCTTCATGATATATTCGAAAGTTGTAAGGCCATCAGCACACCAAAGTCAGCAGAGAAGAATATTGAGCTTTATTTCTACTCAGAACCATTGATCGAAAGAAAACTGGTCGGCGACCCAACAAAATTGCGGCAGATACTCCTAAACTTACTGTCCAATGCGATAAAATTCACGAACTTTGGCATGGTGAAACTCATGACACTTGTAGAAGAACCATCGCCCGGTGTGGCCGTGATTCATTTTGAGATCAAAGACAGCGGCATTGGCATGACGCCAGAACAGATCGAAAAAATATTCGTTCCATTTATGCAAGCAGATAGCAGTACAACACGCAAATATGGTGGCACAGGTCTTGGTCTTTCTATTACAAACAACTTGATTGAACTGATGGGTGGCAAGTTAAAAGTAGAGAGCCTATTAGGCTTGGGCAGCCGCTTTACTTTTTCTTTAACGTTCGACACCATTGAAGACTTAGACTATGGTGTAATCAAAGAATACAAAGCGATTACAGCGCTAAAGAAACCTACGTTTAAAGGGGACATATTGGTCTGTGAAGACAACTCGATTAACCAACAAGTGATACGAGAGCACCTTCTGCGGGTCGGCCTCACCCCAACCATCGCCGCCAATGGAAAGTTGGGTGTCGAGCTTATAAAAGCACGCATGAAGAGCGGTAACCCATTTGTGCTTGTTCTGATGGACATTCACATGCCCGTGATGGATGGACTTGAAGCAACGCAACACATACATGCACTAGGAAGCAAAGTACCCATTGTGGCACTCACTGCAAATGCCATGACCAAAGACAGAGATGATTATTTGCGTCGTGGTATGTCAGACTACATCAGCAAACCTTTTGTCGCGCAAGAGTTATGGGCATGCCTTCTCAAATACCTCGCGCCAGAAGATTTTGTTTTGATAGAGAATCAGCCGAAACCAAGCGTCGTCTCACAATCTGCTGATGCCCTTGACAGTCATGATCCAATCATCGATCGCACCCTTGGGATCGAGCGCGCCGCTGGCGATGAAACATTGTATACCCGCATCCAAGCAAATTTTGTAAAAGAGAATCGTCATTTTATGGATGATTTTTCTGCTGTATTGGCGTCTGGCGATATCTTGCTTGCGCACCGCATGGCACACACGCTGAAAGGCGTCGCAGGGATTGTCGGTGCGACAGGGCTTGCAAAAGCGGCGCACACGATCGAACTTGCTCTTTCGGATGGAAAGCCAGCTCATACAGATGCACAACTGTTGGCGCTTAGGCAAGCACTAAATGCCGTATTTGAGGTGCTTCCTGTGTTAGAAGAAGAAACAGATACAACCAGTCAACCAAGTGGTACGCTAGACGTAGAAGCGGCGTTGGCGCTGTTAAACAGGCTTGTGCCGATGTTAAAAGAAAGCAACGCGGCCTGTGTTGATCAAACAGATGAAATCAAAACGGTTCTTGCGCCTATAGGCGAACAATGTGGGATGCTTGTTTCACAAATAGAGGATTTTGACTTTAGACCGGCGTATAAAACGGCCCAGCGCATAAAAGAATCACTGGAGGAAAGCAATGAATAACCAATCCAAATTTCGCATTCTATTGGTCGATGATGAAAAATCAAATCTGGATGTGTTAAACCATATATTAAAGATGGAGCATGACATCTTAATTGCCAAATCAGGCGAAGACGCACTCGAAATAGCCGAAGAGTTATTGCCAGATCTCATTTTGCTTGACATATTAATGCCCGGCAAAAGCGGCTTTGATGTGTTGATTGCGCTAAAAGAAATGGATGCCACACGAGATATCCCTGTCATTTTTATCACGGGGCTTTCGGGCGTAGACGATGAAGAAAAAGGACTTTTTCTTGGCGCAGTGGATTATATCACAACGCCGTTCAAACACTCTATCGTCAAAGC
>JAVBJY010000105.1:0-9575 GCA_031546735.1 Eubacteriales bacterium | reverse complement strand
CAACCGTGTATCGATGGGTCTTCTTTATAGTCGTTGATGTGGATGGAGACAAATAAATCGCCAAGCCAATTGCCAAAAGCGGCGCGGTTTTTTAAATCAACCCACGCGTCCGTCGTCCGTGTGGCGTATACTTTGATGTCTGTCTGCTGGGTCAAGCAGGCGGCCAACCGATTGGAAACGTCAAGCACAATATCTTTTTCGAGAAAATCGCCTCGCTCTGTGCCCGAATCGGCACCGCCGTGCCCGGGGTCAATGATGACGATTTTTTTGTAGGCCTGTTTGGGCGGTACGGCGTGAATGTAGATGCTCCATTCGTCCTCCGACAAGAGATAGCCTAAAATTGCTTTTTCGTCAATCACCAATTTTGTTTTTCCGGCTTTCCTCTCTACTTGTATGCGGTCAATCCAGTTGTCATTGATCTGGTATTCGTTTTTTTGGAATAGCGCGTGTGATGTTTCATTTAAGGTGAGCGTATACCGATGATTGTTGTAGTCATCGTCAACGGTCATGTTTCGTATATCAATGGGAACATTCGGGTTTTTGGTGATGGTAATTTTCTTCTCAAGGCTATTGTAGGTGATGTCTAGCGTATCATCCCGTGATGCCTCTGCCGATTTCTGGTTGGACAGTGCGCGACCGTCTGTCTGGATATGAAAAGCGGTTGTCGCACGACCATTCATTATATATACGTATGAAGCAAAGAAAAGTAGGATGCACACGTAAAAAGTTTTTAGAATCCTTACTTTTTTACTTTTCCCTTTGTAAGTCCACATTTTGCCTGTTAAACCCCTCTAGCCGTTCTTTTTTATACGAGGCAAACCGTCCTTCGTCAAGGGCTTGCCTGATCTCTTCCATCATGTTGTTAAAAAAGTACAAGTTATGGATGACACATAGTCGCATGGCCAACATTTCTTTTGCTTTAAACAGGTGGCGCAAGTAGGCTTTCGAATAGCTTCGACACGTTTCACATTGGCAATCGGCCTGTATCGGGGTGTCGTCCAATTCGTGTTTTAAGTTTAACAAGTTCATCTTGCCGCTGTTTGTGTACACGTGGGCGTGGCGGCCGTTTCGGGCGGGCAGTACGCAGTCGAAAAAGTCTATGCCTCGTTCGACCGATTCGAGTATGTTTTCGGGCGTACCGACGCCCATCAAGTATGTCGGCTTTTGCTTCGGCAAATGCGGCACCACTTCTTCTAGTATGCGGTACATCTCGGCATGGGATTCGCCTACGGCTAGCCCGCCCACGGCATAACCCGGCAAGTCGTAGTCAGAAATGACCTTTGCGTGCTCGATGCGGATGTCTTCGTAGACACCGCCTTGGTTGATGCCGAAGAGCAATTGCTGTTTGTTGATGGTGTCGTCTTGTTGGTTGAGCGCATCCATCTTTTTGATGCAACGCTCTAGCCACCTCGTGGTGCGGGCGACAGAATTGTGCATGTATTCTCGCTCGCAAGGGTACGGCGCACATTCATCAAACGCCATGGCAATGGTGGACGCCAGGTTGGATTGTATCGCCATGCTTTCCTCGGGACCCATGAATATTTTTTTTCCATCGATGTGGGAGGAGAAGTACACACCCTCTTCTTTTATTTTGCGCAATGACGTTAACGAAAATACTTGGAACCCACCTGAATCGGTGAGGATCGGCTTGTCCCACACCATAAACTTGTGCAAGCCGCCTAGTTTTTTGATCACGGCATCCCCCGGACGGAGGGCGAGGTGGTACGTGTTAGATAGCTCTACTTGGCATTTTAGATTGTTCAAATCGTTTGTAGACACTGCGCCTTTAATGGCCGCAAGGGTGCCGACGTTCATAAACACCGGTGTCTGTATGTCGCCGTGTGGCGTGTGGAACACCCCACGCTTGGCTCTGCCTTCTGTCTTTAACAATGTATACATGTTTTTTTCTCCCTGCTATGAAATGATTTGTGAAAAAATACTGATGATGATATAATACAACAAATCGCGAGACAAATATACAGGTATACGGCATAAGGATTAAATTTAACAAAAAAATTTCAAAAGCGTAAGCGTACCATAAGGGACTTTAAAGAAAGCAATCATTTTGGAGGTAAAAATGCAAAAATTAAATTTTATCGCAACGACTACGTTCGGGCTTGAAGCAATCGTCAAGCGAGAAGCCATGAACTTAGGGTTCTCAGATATACAGGTTGCAGACGGCGTGGTCAGTTTTAGCGGCGACGTGAAGACGATTGCCGATGCCAATATATGGCTTCGCAGTGCAGACCGGGTGCTCGTTGTCATTGGGCAGTTTGAAGCGCTCACATTTGACGAGTTGTTTGAAAAAACCAAGGCGTTGCCATGGGAAGAATGGATACCAAAAGATGGAAAGTTTACAGTCATCGGCAAGTCGATTCGGTCGAAGCTCTTTAGCGTGTCCGATTGCCAATCCATCGTGAAGAAGGCGGTCGTCGAGAAGCTGAAAGTGAAATACAAGACTGATTGGTTTGAAGAGACAGGGGCAGAATACAAAATACAAGTGGGCTTGTTAAAAGACATGGCGACACTGACGATTGACACGACAGGCCCTGGGTTGCACAAGAGAGGCTACAGGCGTACGTCTGTGGAAGCGCCCTTAAAAGAAACGTTGGCGGCGGCGCTCATAGACGTTAGTTATTGGAAGAAAGACAGAATTTTACTCGATCCGACATGCGGATCAGGCACGATTCCCATTGAAGCGGCTTTAATCGGAAAAAACATTGCGCCGGGGCTTACGAGAAACTTCGTATCCGAGCAATGGAGTAACGTCATCGACAAAGCCGTATGGAAAGAGGCCAAAGCTTCGGCGTATGCAAAAATCAATGTGGACGCACAGCTTGACTTGCGCGGGTCGGATATAGACCCAAAGGCCATCGACATCGCGAGACAAAATGCAATCAAGGCAGGCGTCGACGACTGCATCACGTTTGAAGTCAAGCCGTTTGAGAAGGTGACACTGCCGGGGGATTATGGCGTCTCGATCATCAACCCGCCATACGGGCAACGGATCGGCGAATACGAAGAGGTTAAATATCTTTACAAGCACATGGGCAAACTATTTAATGCGAACCGGACGTGGTCGGTCTACGTATTGACGTCTAGTGAAGAATTTGAAAAGTTATACGGCAGAAATGCAGACAAGAAGCGGAAGCTATTTAACGGCAACGTGAAGACAGACTACTTCCAATACTACGGAACGAGACCGCCGAGATAGTCGGTGGGTGCAGGCGATGGGCTTGTAGGTGTGGGCAGTGCCCACGGTTTTATCCTTTCTTAACACCAAACGGTCTTGATTCTGATTCAAAACTTGAAAAGTTTATAGAAATGCGTTATGATGTTGCCTGAGTGTTTATGCAAATGGAGGCGCTATATGTGAAAAGAATTGTCTATATGATTTTGGTCACTTCTTACATTCTTTTTTTGTGTAGCGGGTGTCAAAAAAAAGCAGGCCTCATGCCCACGCCACAAGCGGGTGCGGCAGGTGCTACGCTAAACGTCATGACGTCTTACGGTGCCCAAGATGGCAACAGAGGCAATTATCAGGGCGTCGTTAAAAAATTCGAAGGCGAGTATGGGGTAAAGATTAACGACCAATCAGAAGATTCTAGCGAAGCGTGGAAGAATAAAGTGCGTGATACCTTCGCCAACGACGAGGAGCCGGATGTGCTGTTCTTCTTTACAGGCAGAGATGCGGAAGAGCTGATACAAGCAGGTAAATTTGTGGATGTGTCGACCATACGTCAACAGTACCCTTCCTTTGCCTCCGAGCTAAGCCTGAATGTGCTCACCAACATGCAGGCCAATGACGGGCAAGTGTACGCGGTGCCGGTGTCGGGCTATTGGGAGAATATGTTTATCCATAGTGACTTGTTCGAACAATATAACGTAAAGGTGCCGAAAACGTGGGAAGAATTTTTGCAGGCCGTGCAGGCGTTTCGGGCGGTGGGCATTACACCGGTCGCGGTGTCGTTAAAAGAAACGCCCCATTACTGGTTCGAATTTATGATATACAATCATACGGGGCCAGCCGGGCATCAGCTATCCGTTCCAACAGACCCTCTTCACATACCCGAAGCATGGATTTCGGGTTTGCAAGATTTAAAAACCCTGTATGAAGCGGGTGCGTTTCCAGACGATACAAACGAAATGACACAAGCAGAAGCGTTTCAAATGTTTCAGGACAAAAAGGCGGCCATGATGATCGAAGGGTCGTGGAAAACAGGCACTGTGAAGGATGACCTAGACGTGCGGGTTGTAAACGTATTTGCCCATGACGAGCGGAAGAGAGAGCCGACTGATATGATGGGCGGGTTTTCGATGGGGTTTTACATCACAAAGAAAGCATGGGACGATGAAACAAAGCGAGATTGGGCGGTCAAGTTTGTGTCGGCTATGATTGCCCGTGAGTCGGTGATGGCCTTTAATGAAAACGGCGCGGCATCCCCCATTATTTTTCCAAACAGTGAGTACGATGACCCGTTGTTAAGAAGCATTGCCACAACGCAAAAAAATGCAACGGCCTATGTGGCGGCCGTGCAAGATACATTTTCGTTTGGTGCAAGGAATTATTTGTTTTCACACATATCAGACATTGTGACAGGCAAATTAGACATACAAGAGGCGTTAGCACTGTTTATCCGTATGAACCAAACGAAGGACGAGGAAAACACATAGCGTTCGCCCACGACAAAGTTTGGGGTTAGAATCTGTTTATCCTGAATATAGCATATCAAAAATTTAAAACAGGAAGGGAGGAACTGATTTCTGTACATCGAAAGTGTCAGAAATCAGGAAAACGAATTGTATACTAAAATTTTAAATCGTATGGTTTTACCGCAGTCCTTAGAGGACATTATTAAAAAAAGCGGAAAAAAGATTATCGTTCCAAACACGAGAGAAGAACTGGTCGACTTGGCCATGGGCGGTGTCGGCAATGACAAGTTTGAGGTGTCATACGAAGTGCCCGGCAAAGGGGAAGTAAAGGAGGCCTACATCGTAAGATGTAAAAATGGTCTTGTTGCAAACTATTATGACATCTACATGAGACGCCGTGACCCAGACAGCATGGTGATCGCCGACGAGTTGCCGACAGACAAAATCACCCATGAGGAGCGATTTGGCAAACCCTTCGAACCAATCAGACAAGAAACATTTGAATGGCTTAAACAATGCGACGAATTAATTGTCATGCCGTTTTATTCAGGCAATCAAGACTTAAACCTTGGGTACCCATCTTTGTTGGTGGTGCCGGCAAACGCTGCGTTTTTTGCGATGGCGTTGGCTGATTTGCAAGGCTTTATCCCCCTTGACAAGGTGCCAAATTTCTTCAAGCCGAAGGCAGTTGTGTATGTAGCGCCGCCGTTTCGTCATACTCATTATGAAGGCAAACAAGTGGTCATCCACAATAGGCAATATGACATGCACGAAGTGTTTTCTTACAACTTATATCCGGGGCCAAGTGCAAAAAAAGGCATCTATGGCGTGTTGTTAAACATTGGCGAGCAGGAAAAATGGGTTACACTTCATGCCTCTACCGTTCGCATCATTACGCCTTATGAATTGTCTATTACGATTATGCACGAAGGGGCAAGCGGCGGTGGAAAAAGTGAAATGATTGAACAATTTCACAGACAAGCCGACGGTCGGTTGCTTCTTGGCACAAATATCGTAACAGATGAAAAATATTGCTTACAAATTACCGATTCGTCAGAGCTTCATCCGGTGACGGACGATATGGCGTTGGCGCATCCTTCGCTACAAAAAGATAGCAAGAAGTTGGTGGTGGTAGACGCAGAAGACGGTTGGTTTTTGCGCGTAAACCACATTACTCAATATGGCACAGAGCCAGAAACGGAAAAAAGCACCATCCATCCAAAAGAACCATTGATGTTCTTTAATATGGAAGCAGTGCCAGGCTCTACTTGCCTCATATGGGAGCATATCATGGATTCACCGGGCAAACCTTGTCCAAACCCCCGCATCATCATGCCACGTAAGAGCAAAAACAACCACGTGGACGGCGCGGTGGCGGTTGATATTCGGAGTTTCGGGATTAGGACGCCTCCCACAACAAGAACGAATCCAAACTATGGCATCATCGGCTTGTTCCATGTACTTCCACCAGCGTTGGCATGGTTATGGCGATTGGTTGCCCCACGTGGCTTCGAAAACCCAAGCATCACAGACAATGCGGGTATGCAAAGCGAGGGTGTCGGCTCGTATTGGCCGTTTGCAACTGGTAAGCTTGTAGACCAAGCGAACCTCCTACTCGAACAAATTTTGTCGACGCCATCTACGCGGTATATTTTGATCCCAAACCAATACATCGGCGCGTACAAAGTTGGGTTTGCAGGGCAATGGGCGACGAGAGAATACCTCTCCAGACGTGGCGGCGCAAAATTCAGACCAGAAGTATTGGTGGATGCAAGATGTTCGCTGTTGGGCTACGCCCTTGAAACGATCAAAATCGATGGTACGTTGATTTCAAAGGGGTTTTTGCAGGTCAATCACCAAGCGGAAGTCGGAAACGACGGATACGACGCGGGTGCGGCCATGCTGACAGAGTTCTTCAAGCGCGAACTAGAAAAATTTGATACGGATGAATTGTTGCCACTCGGTCGCGATATTATAAAGGCGTGTCTCAACGATGCGACGGTTACGGATTACTATAAATTTATACCAAAGCTGTAGAATAAAGAAGAGAATAAAGAAAAGAGAGGTTGCCCGCGAATGGGCAACCTCTCTTTTCTGGTACATCCGAAACGGTAGTGAAACGTTTTGAACTTGCATCATTTACCACCATCTATAAAAAGGTCTGCGATAGCCATAGCCATAAGCATATGGATAGAATGAATTGTAATTGTTGTAGTAGTTGTATGGAAAATAGTTATAGCCGTATCCAAAAGGTCTGGAGTAAAAACGAGGATATCTCCACCACATAATCGTAACGCTCCTTTCTGCGCGAGTAGCAAGTGCTACGTACTTGTTATACCCCTATCGTATTCAAAGGATGACCAAAGGGTGCAAGCCATGCGGTCATTATCTGCATAGATTTGAACAATATTAAGCGCCATGCAGTAGAAATGGAAAAAAATTGGTATAAAAAAGTTGATTCTCGCATACAGACATGCTATACTCTTCTACAGCAATAGAACCGAACAAAAAACATTGTATAACATTTAGGAGGATTAGTATGTTACGAAAAAGCAAAAAAATGGTATCGATAGCGTGTGTGGTTTTAAGTTTGGCCGTTGCGTCGGGAATGACAGCTTGCAAAAAAGACGAATCGGCAGACGCAGGCAAGGATGGAGAAGCAAAAGGCAAGATGCTACAGATTGACGCCAAGACAGTGGCGACTATCGGCAACCATGAATTAAAAGACTACGAATATATCATTTCATTAGAATCAGAAAAGAACACATTGCTTGCGGGTGAGAAGCTAGAAGCGGGTTCGGAACAAGCAACCGCGTTTCTAAACGGCGAAGCAGATGGCGCAAAAAGAATTGATACAGCAAAGAAAAACGCATTAAACGCCGCGAAACAATTCGGTATTTTGTTAAGCATGGCAAAAGATGACAACCTATATTTGACACAGGCTGAAGTAGACGCCGTAAATGACGGCCTAAAAGCTGAAATTGAAAAATATGAAGCGAGTACATCAGCAGAAAATCCACAAGCGGCTCCAGATCAATCGGTACCACAAACACCAGCGACACCAGGCATCGCAGCGAAGGCAAGTAAAGATAAAGATGGAACTGATGCATACAAAAAGGCAGAAGAAGAATTCCAAAAAACAGTATTAAGCCCATACAAATTAACGGTAGAACAATACACAGCGCTTATGCAATCAAACAAATTAACAGAGAAATTCTACCAAACTTACACAGACAAAGTTGAAATTACACCAGAAGAGTTAAACAAAAAATATGACGAAGTAAAAGATACATTAGAAACAGCCACCGTGAAACATGTACTTCTCATGAACGAAGGTACAGAAGCCAAGAAGCGTACAAAAGAAGAATCAAAAGCGTTGGCAGAAGAAGTGCTTAAAAAATTAAACGCAGGCGAGGACATGGAGAAGCTTGTGACAGAATATTCAGAGGATAATGGTGCCGCAACCAACAAAGGCGAGTATACATTTACCAAAAATGATTCATACGTACAATCTTTTAAAGATTGGGCATTTGCAGCAAAAGATGGCGACACGGGCATCGTAGAGTCAGAATACGGCTATCATGTTATGAAGTTTATCAGCCGTCAGCCAAAGCCGCTTGCGGATGTCAAAGATGACTTGACAAAGTTTTTGCGTGACCAAAAATTTGAAGAGATGATTACAGCCGCAGAGAAAGATGCAAAGTATGAGCCAGTGATCAACCATGAAGTATATGATGCAATAAACTAATTTCGATTCGAAAAAAGAGGTGTTGTCAAAATGCACAGTGATGCTGTGTGTTTTGGCAACATTTTTTTTTATTAAACAGTTAAAACAAATTGTTTCGGAAATATTACGAAAAAAATACAAAATCCATTGACCAAATTAGAAAAAAGGTATACTATGTAGGAGAAGAATGAGAAATGCGCGCGGTCGATTGGTAGTTTTTTCATCGCATGGTGCCGCTTGCCATTTTATCAGGAAATATGCGCAAAACATCACGTTTTGTAAAATAAAAAGGGAGATGGTTATGTTCACAATGTATGTATAGTTGGGGGCTAGGTGTGAGCAAAAGAAACAAAACACAAAAGGATAAGAAGCAACAGGCAAAGACGGGACCTTAACAGATTAAGGTTTTTTTGAATTAGGAGGTTATTAAACGTTTATGTACAAACTTAAAAGAACAGTTAGTAAATTGCTTCTCTTTACAATGATTTTAAACTGCTTTAGCTTTGGCAACATTGGCACAGCGATGGCAGGCGAACTTGGGCAAGCCCTTGATATCGCAAACTATAACGAAGCGGCGCTTCGCGCAGATGGTTGGCTGATCGGCCTAGGTGGCGACCAAACCAAACCTGTATGGAACTTAACCGGCGGGGCATTGGTGCCAGTTGCGGCCAGTTCGTCTATATTAAGCATCTATAACCCGGGTACGTATGGCGATATGGACGCAAGCGTGCAGTTCAGCTATAACGGGTCTAACGGAAATACAAACGAAAACTTTAATACGTACGCAAAGAAGACAGGCACAACATACTATGCAGCGAACATGACTCGTGGTTCTAGTGGTGGCGCATATAAGGTTACCATTAATAAGTGCGTAGGTGGTACGACGACTGTCTTAAAATCGGCAACAGCGGATGTTAAATTTGCGGCGGGAAGCACATATGATTTAGTGTTATCAGCAGTAGGACAGACAATCACGCTCAAATATAAGTTATCTACAGATGCTAATTATGGGACTCCAATTGTAGCGACAGATATTGACCCGATTGTATCTGGCGGTTATGGCATGGATGTACAATCAGGAAGCGGCAAGTTTAAAATTACAAAGCTAGCAATTGGCGAATTAAAGACAACGCCAACAGCCATTACCCCAACCGTGACAAACGGCAACAACTCTATAAAGCTTGACTGGGCACAA
>JAVBJY010000232.1:0-16379 GCA_031546735.1 Eubacteriales bacterium | reverse complement strand
AATTTATCCATAAGGCATATGAAGAAACACTTTTGCCGGCTTATGGTGACAGCATCGATCCAGAGGCTGTGATTATTGAAGGCGGAAAAATGGACTAAGGATTTATACAACAATAACAGATGTTTTACGAAATCTGTGGCGAATACGCTTCTCATTGAGGGGCGTATTTTTGCGTTTATGGTGGTTTGACGACTGCCCGTTTATTTCTAGGCTTGATTTCTTGCGGTTTATGCCACTAGCATTTTCGAGCAAAAAGTTAAATAGCTGTAATAGACACGATGACAAAAATAGCATATAATGTCATTTGTGGCATGTATATTGCAATGATAATGTGCATTGACTTTTTATCTCCACATTTTTCGGGGTTAACATATGAATGTAGTTTTTATAGAGACGATTAAGGAAGAAAACTTTTCAACCGTAGCAACCGTAGCAACAGTGGTAAATGGTATGAGATCGGTGGCATATTAACGCCATATATCAAGTAAAGGGGATGCGTGATGAATATTTTAATTACGTCAGGCGGCACAACGGAACCAATCGATTCGGTAAGAAGCATCACCAATGTTTCAACTGGAATGCTTGGAAGTCTCATTGCAAGGGCATTTGTAGCGCTTCCTAGCATAGAGAAGGTATATTATATTTGTGGAAAAACTGCGGTTCGACCAGAGTCAGAAAAAGTGGAGAGTATACCCGTGGGCAGTGTCGCAAGCCTTGAAGAAGCCATTACAAAGGTGTTAAGCGAGAATGATATTGACATTATCGTGCATGGCATGGCTGTCAGCGATTATCGTTTAAAATGTGTAACCTCCGCCGCCATGCTTGCCAGTACAATGGTATCGCAAATAGAAGCGGTAAAACACATCAACGAGGAAAATGGGCAATCGATCGTTAAGAAGCTACTAGAAGATTCGGCCAAGCCAATAGCGGCCAACGGAAAAATAAGATCGGATATGGACGATATGATGTTGCTGATGGAGCGCACGCCCAAAATCATTTCACTATTTCAATCGTTGGCGCCAAAATCCATCCTTGTCGGCTTTAAGCTTTTAAACCATGTGCCGCATGAAGAGCTGATGGAGGCCGCTTTTTCTGTATTAAACAATAATCATTGCCGCTTTGTTCTGGCGAATGATTTGTGTGACATCACCAATGAACAACACATTGGTTACTTGGTGAACCGCGATAAAAGCTATCAATGTTATCAAACAAAAGAAGAGATTGCGAATGGGATTGTAACAGCCAGTACCAATGAATGGGAGGGGAACGCAGAATGAAAAACGTTGTTTTGGGCGTAACAGGGAGCATTGCCGCATACAAAGCCGCAGATATCATCAGTGGTTTAATCAAGACGGGGTGTTGCGTCAACGCTGTGATGACAAAAGGGGCGACGCAATTTATTACGCCGCTTACGTTGCAAACACTGTCTAAGAACACCGTATACACAGATGTGTTTCAGGAAGAATGTCCGAACGAAGTCAAACATATTACGTTGGCACAACATGCAGATTTGCTTGTGATTGCACCAGCCACCGCCAATATAATTGGCAAGCTTGCCCATGGGATCGCCGACGATATGTTGACCTCTCTTTTTTTGGCGGTACAACATATCCCGATATTGATTGCACCGGCGATGAACACGAGGATGTACGAGAATCCCGCCGTGGTTGCCAATCTCGCTATATTGAAAAGTCGTGGCATTCAAATCATCGAACCGAAGGAATCTTTATTGGCCTGTGGCGATATTGGCAAAGGCGCGTTGGCGGATGTTTCCGACATCCTCATGTGCATAAAGCGAGCGCTATCTATCGAAGGGGTACAACCATGATTTTGGCGATGAATATTGGCAATACGAATTTTGCCTTTGGATTTAAAGAGGAGGGTGAACCGAAGGTATTTCGATATCCAATCCAATCGATTGGTTCGCAAACTGATTTCGAGCAAGTCATTCTTAGGTCCATGGGGCAAGAACATATAAAGCGGGAAGAGATAGATGGTGCGATTGTTTCGTCTGTTAACCCAAAGCTGACGCCGTATCTTTATGACGCGACACAGTGTCTGTTTGGTTTATCACCCTTGGTGGTGGACGATACAATAAATATGAAGTTAAATTTATCAAACTATGATGCAAAGCGAATCGGAGCCGATCGGATTGCGGTTTGTGAGGGGGCGGTTTCTCAATGTGTGACGCCTATGATCGTCTTCGATTTTGGCACAGCCACGACCATTAATGTCATGGATGGTGCCCAGCAATTTTTGGGTGGTTCTATCTTGACAGGGATCACGATGGGGTTGGCGGCGTTATCAACAGGTACCGCCCAGTTGCCGAAAAATGATAGCAGTGAATGGTTGGATCAGCCCCAATTAATAGGACAAGACACCCGTGCCTGTTTGATTTCGGGCGCGCTGTTTGGCAATGCGGCCATGCTAGACGGAATGGTACAGCGGATTGAAGCGGCGCTTCATCAGCAGGTGACTGTGTTTCTGACAGGTGGCAATGCGAGGTATATTTCGGAAATTTGTCAAACAAAAGTGATATACGAGCCAGACCTGCTGATGCGAGGGCTTTTTGTTCTATATAAAAACAACAAAGGCATACGGTGACACGGTAGAACGTGACACGTATGCCTTGCGCGCGAATGCTACACATGATAAAAAGAGTGAGGAGTAAAAAAAATGCTACGGATGTCCAGACATTATAAGTTCGTCATAACATCGCTATTTGCTTCCATCATATTTATATTGGCGTTTACCCCATTTGGATTTATTCAATTGGGCGTTATCAAAGCAACGATCATTCATATTCCTGTTATTCTTGGTAGCATATTGTTAGGCCCCACAGCGGGGGCGGCATTGGGTTTTTTATTCGGGCTAACAAGTTTTATTAGCAATACAACAAGCCCCGCGCTTTTATCCTTTGCATTTTCACCGTTGATACCTGTGCCGGGCACGGGTGGCGGCAGTATACTGGCCTTGGTCATATGTTTTGTACCACGCATATTGGTTGGGGTTGTTCCTTATTATGTATATCGATTTCTGCACAGGTTCTCACCCAAGCAAGCAAAATGGGAGAGCGTGCCTTTATTTGTCGCGGGTGTTGTTGGTTCTATGACAAACACGATTTTGGTTATGAACCTTATTTATGTTATATTCCAACATGCGTATGCAACGGTAAAGAACATTCCTGCTGACGCCATATATGACGCGATCGTTGCGATTATGGTTGTTAATGGCATACCAGAGGCTCTCGTTGCAGGTATTATGATTGTCGCACTAGGCAAGACGCTGATCAAACTGAACCGCAACCGAAGCCAACCATAAGGTTCGATGGGTAGGCACAAAAAAAGCTTGGTACGTCTGGAAATTCCAGATATACCAAGCTTTTTATATGCGTCAAGACTAGATTGCGTTATGCGTAAAGCAAGCAATCGCGCAAGTCGGAATGACAGCGACAGCGCCAAAAGGGTTTCCGCCGCAGAATGATACGTTGTTATCTGCAATGCCGTAAGGGGTCATCACATTTGTACATGCGCTACCGATAGGGCATGCAGGGGGCGCGCCAATATCACATAGCAACCGCACAACATTACAATCCACTGTCAGTAAAACGCCTGTAAAGCCAGAACCGGATAATCCGCCACTTGTTGTGAAAATTGTAACGGTTTGACCAACATAGCGAAACATGCTTTCTACAATTGTATTTATCCAACCATCCATAATTTTTACCTCCTTTTAAATTTATACTTTGGAGTTGTACACTCCTCGTATATAGTATGTAGAAGGTATTCTATTGGTTCCAAGCATAAAACAAATTACATTGTAACAAATCTTGGTTTTCGCCATAGTATGTACTATACCATTAAGAAAGGAGGACTTCATTATGCCAGAAGGTTTTTTGCTTGAAAGTTTGTTACGTTATATTGGCCAGACAGTTACCATTTTTACAACAAGTGGTGGTTTATCAGGTTCAGGTTTTACGGGCGTGTTGGCTGGTGTTTGCGACGGTACTGTTAAATTAATTACAGATATCGGTGCAGCGCCTGCTTGCCCAATCGGAAGCACTTGCGGCACGGGTTGCGGTTGCGGAGGTTATGGCGGCTACGGCGGTGGTTACGGCTACGGCGGTTACGGCGGATTCGGCGGCGGCTACGGTGGTGGATTTGGCGGCGGTTACGGCGGTGGATTCGGTGGCGGATTCGGCGGCGGCTACAATTGGCTCGGTTCTGTAACAGAAATACCTCTTTACGTCACAATTTACACCCAGTGATACATCAAAGGAGAACTTCAAATAGCTTTTTGCCCTCAACCTCTACCCATTCAGAAGTCTTTTCTTTGGTTTGGTTGAAATTAAACACGAGCAAATAGCCTTCTTGCAAGCATTGGATGGATAGATACGCCGCCAATTGCTCTCTGCCTTTTTCGTGATACTTCTCACCGTTCCATATTTTTAATTCAATGATATATTTTCGGTTGCCATATATGACGACAACATCCAGTCGTTTATTTTCTCTGGTCTGCGGCTCTACAAAATAAAAGCCTTTGCCGTTCAAAATAGGCTTTATATAAGACAAAAAAATGAGCCTTGCCTGCGATTCATAAAACCTTTCATCCGCTTTGCGGTACTCTTCAAACATGAAGTCTTGGAACTTTAGGAGTATACGCTCCATGTTTAGGCTACCGTCTGTTACGAATCCATTCAGCTCGAAGCTTGACACTGGCACTTGCGTTCTTCCGATCTGCTGTTTCGCCACCATATAATCATATATTAATTCTTCAAAAATTTTATTATGAATGACGAGCTTTCCTTTATCTTCTCTAAAAATGCCATACATAATGCCCTTATCGTAGGAGAAGGTGTTATAGCCCACACTGTCGCCCAAAACAAGCAATTGGTTGACTACGGCTTTTATGTCGGCATTGTTCTCAATGTTTTTGATAACATCCTCAAATAAGGTGCTTTTCTCGTTCAACATCATTTTAATCGCCATGTAAATGCCGTTATTTGTCCAGTCATCGCCTAGCTTTTCGGCTATAATCTTACATATATCGCTCACTAAATAAGGGTAGCCATTGGTAAATTTGTGGATTTCAGCGGCAATTGGTTCTATGTCAAAGGGCACATCATTCTCCGACTGATAGTCTACTAGCATACTTTCTATTTCTCTTGCAGAGAAACTCATATCAATATCAAACTTAGCGGATATGTTCCACGGACTGTTAAACTGCGTCTCGCTATCATCACGAATGGCCAGTTTTAACGTTCGTACATCATGTAGCCCTGCCAGTATAACGCTTTGGAACGTTACATCCTCATTAGAACTAGCCGCAAGATATTTATTGCGGAGTAACCCTAAAAACTGCAAGAATATCTTACTGTTACTGCTCTTATCTACTTCATCGATCAGTAAAACGACTTGTTTGCCCGTCTCCATAATAAAGTCAGTTATGGCATTGGAAAGCTCTCGAAAATTATTTAGGTTGTCGTATGTTAATAAAAGTTTGGCAATGTCTTTATCTGTAAATTTAATCGAATCAGAAAAAACGCTGAATATACCTCGGCAAAATTCTTCTTCAGACCGAAATAGGTCGTCTCCCACACCCTCAAAACTTGTCTTTATCACCAAATAACCACGTAACGCAATCCTGTCTTTTAATAGGTTTAGGGTGGTCGTCTTGCCAAATTGTCTCGGTCTATTTATCGTAAAGTAGTCGCCACGTTCTACCATAGTCACAATTTTATTTATCTTAGCAGATGTATCAACCATATAATGCTTATTTTTCACGCACAGCCCCGTTATATTAAAAATCTTGCCCATTTTGCAACACTCCTTTGTGGCAGTTTTATTGTTAATCATAGCATATTTTCTTTGTAAATCAAGCCTATAAGAAAATAAACCGTAGATCGGCTGGTTGCCTGTCTACGGTTTTATAAACCGACATATATTGTTATATTTAGTGGAAAATATTCGGCACTAAAGTAGGTACACATCGAATTTGGTTTTGCTATGAATTACAATTTTATGTAGTGTGCTTTTGCATAATTCCTCGCTAAAAGTTTCTGCATGAAAAATGCCTAGTATATAATTTTTAATGGTTTGCATTAACCGCGCATAGTCGGTTAGAACCATTTTGTTATCTTCGAATCTTTTCGACTGTAAATGAATAACTTGAATTTGCTTATCCAGTTTTTCGGTTGTCGTTTTTAAATCATCCTTCGTAATAATCCTTTCGAGAAATAGCTCAATGCTTTCTTGTTTCTTATTTTCCAGTCTATTCAACTGTTTCAGCAATTCTTTTTGCTCATTTTGAGCCGCATCACGCTTACCCTTGAGAACTATTTCTATAGTGGAAACGATAGAATCGATGATAAGAGACGGATCCTGCACCACTTCTTTTACCGCCAACATGAATACGTGTTGCAATATTTCCTCCCGAACCAAAGCGTTATTACAGCCGATAACCTTGCCAGTATCAGTTTCATGCGCCAAACCATATTTAAACTTATTGGAACATTGCCACCGATAGACTGTCGCTCGGTTGTCTCCTTTGCTTTCAACCTTGTTGCGGCTTATACAGCTATGACCGCACATACCACATTCTAACTTGCCAGAAAAGGCGTAACGGTTGCTATACTTAGGACTTTTCCTTTCGATATTTGTGCGTTTTGCAATTTCAAGTTGCGTTTTGTCAAATGTATTTCGTTCAACAATCGGCTCATGGTTATTTTGAATGACAACCCATTCGTCTTTATCTTTATTCACCTTTCTTTCTTTTGTAAGGTAATTTGATGTGTATGTTTTTTGTTGTACTAAGTCGCCGCAGTATTTTTCGTTTTTTAATAAACGCGAAATACTGTTGGCTGACCATACCTTGCCTTTCCGTTTTGTCAATACGCCTTGTTCTTCTAGTTCTTTGGCAATGCGATTGAGCCCCTTGCCTTGTTCTAGGTACATATGGAATATTTGATGAACAATTTTGGCTTCTCTTTCATTGATAGACAATTTTCCATTATGATAATCATAACCAAACACAGAAGCACCAAAGGCAACGCCTTTTTCCATTTGTCGGCGTTGACCCCACTTCACTCGATCAGATGTTTTGCGACTTTCTTCTTGTGCAATGCTAGACATAATCGTCAATCTTAGTTCGCTGTCGGCGTCTAACGTATTGATATTGTCGTTTAGAAAGATCACACCAATGCCTAAATCCTTTAACTTTCTTGTAAAGTAAATGCTATCGAGTGTATTTCTAGCAAAACGGCTGATTTCTTTTGTCAGAATTAGATTTATCTTGCCATTTTCGGCATCACAGATCATTTTATTAAAAGCTTTGCGTTTTCTTGTACTTGTCCCGCTGAGTCCTTCGTCTGCATAAATTTCTATCAGTTGCCAATCTTTATTATCATTTATATATCGCTCGAAGTAAGATTTTTGACTTGATAGAGAGTTCGCTTGGTCTTCGTTATCGGTGGATACTCTACAATAGGCCGCCACTTTTTTCACTTAGCCAACCTCCCCAGGCGCTTGCGCGAGTAGTTCCGCGTTTTCTGCGGGACGACCAACCTTACATTTTATTACCCCTGCTGATCGTTTTAGTAATATATTCTTGAAAAGACAATCATATTCGTGTATCATTGTAAGCAATTAGGGGAGATGTCTGATTATGAATAATTTATTAGACGCCAATGCAAACTATATATTTATATGGAAAAGAGGTGTTTGATTATGATGTATCCCTATATTATTTTAGCGGATGAGACAGAGATAACACATTCGCACATTATGGAAAAAGATAAAATAAAGGAAGTTGAAGTGCATTTTGAAGACCTACAGATGATGGCTTTGATACAGCCAGATGCTCGCTACCAGCTTATAAATGGGTAAAAAGAGATGGGTTTACAGATGAGAAAATTCAAATGTTCGAGCAACTTTTGAGAAGTAATGCCCATCTTCTGTATAGATATGCAGAAAACGGGGGTATAAAAATTGCCTAGTCTTTTTCAAGTTGGTCGGTATAGAGTGTTTTTCTGGTCGAATGAGAACAATGAACCAATCCATGTACACGTTGGTGTGGGTATTTTGTAACAGAAATACCCAACTGCGAAATTGCTAGTTTCTTGTCTTATTAGCTGAAATCTTGTTTTGAATCACACCAAATCACTTCGTTTTAGCAGTATATTCTTGAAAAGACAATTCTATTCGTGGGTCATTTAGAGTCAACCATTTGCCAACAAGTCCTCCCTCATTGTATTCTCCAGGATTTGTTAGAAATACTTTTAGTATGTTGGTATTCTCCCTGCTTTTTTGTATGAAAAAAGCCATTCTGTTTTAGCTGAACGGCTCACAATTTTATATTTTAAAGCAGTATTAATTTGATTCAAGTTTTAATATTTGTAATTCCTTAACGGAAAGACCTGTATCTTCTGAAATCTCTTGTACATCACGATTTCTTTTTAGAAGTTTTTTCGCTATCTCTAATTTTTCTTTGATTTTTATTTCCTCGGTGGCTTCTTCCACCAATTCTTTTAATATTTCTGATTCCATGATAGTTTGCCTCCTTATATACTTTAAGACTAACCCTTTAGTAAACTTCTCGCTTGTTAAAACTGTCATTGCTACAAATAGGTCGTTCTTTAAGCCATCGTCTTGTACGCTATCAATTACATCTACAGTAGTTTTGCTCAAACTTTCCTATTTGCTTATAATGGGAAGCCTAAATATACTTCCCGATCCTCTATTGTGTGGATAGTGGACTTCAAAGTTTGTGATTACCTAACTTCTTCTCAAGTGATTTATAAACATTCTTATTACCTGGATAAAACATTTCTTTCAAATCTTTATATTCTTGAATATCATCCTTATCAAACGTAATGTGAGCCCTAATATAGTGATTAAATATATAATTATAGTTATATATTTTATCATAAATTTTATAAATATTTTTAATATCATGAGATTCTAAAAAGGTACATTCCGATAAGATATGCTGCCAAGTATCAGAGTACCTGAGGTTTACCAAGTTTCTTTCCTCAGTCAAATAGTTATAAATACTTTCTAAATCGTAATAAAGCATCGAAGCATACTGTTTTAATTTATTGTCTCTATCCTTCCTGCGTGTACGCAATGCAAATAAGTATGTAATCATACCACCTAAAAAAGCATTAACAAGAAATTTTCCAATTTCAATAAGTTCAGAATTTATACTTTCCCACTCCTTTTAATTTGCAGTTGAATAGTTGAGAGACTTTTTATTATAAGAGGCTGTGTGAACACACACAAATTTTGATTTTACCCAAATGACAAATGGCGCAAAGTTAAGGCCTTTAATTTTACATTTTTCTGATTTTTTGTGTTTTTACATAGCCTGATAAACAACAGGTAAGCTTGTCTTTATTTTTAAATTTCGCATTAATTGTTCGATAGAATATTCGATATGTATGGAGAATGTGTAGCTCATTTTTGTATTTTTACAATCTCTTTTTAAAATATATAAAAATATGTATAATTTTCAATAATCAGGGGATTCCAATTCCATAGCCATAGCTTCTTTAAATATGTGTGAAAAACAAAATTGCCAATAATCCTTTTCAAGCGTGAGAACATAATTTTTAATACCACTAATGATTACAGGTAAATTTCGCTGCATTTGCGAGTGGATAGCTGTAATTTCATATTCGAGCACCTCAAATTCAGGAATTACATCCCAAAATTTATATGCCTGCAAAAAATCATTTCTTATTTTTTGAAAATCAACTTTACAATGACTCAGTCTAAGCGTGTTTGATATATGAAGCATTAACATATTAATGTGTTGGGTCATAAAGTAAAAATCAAGTTCTTGCCTTAAAAATGGGTCTGCTCCTTGATGTTCAATATGCTCAAAATACTTTTTCCAATTTAAAATGAAATCTTTTAAGCTATCTAAAAATGAATCGTAACCATTCATTGTAACAATTATACCTAAGAAAGGAATTATGTTTTTGAAATATTCATCATTATCTTTTTCAGAATCAAATTTTGGTGTTTTTTGCAAAACACACCTTTCATTCATTGTGAACGAAAAATTTTCACATGTACTAAATAATATGTAGTTTTCCCGAATCTGCCTTTTAACATCAATATAGTACACTTTATCCGAGGACACGTCAGCTAAGAATAATAAAACCGGCATTATATTTTGCATCCAATAATTACACGTAGACTTACTTATATAAACTTTTGTTGTACCGTTTTTTGTCCATTTTATACTCTTAGTTGATTTTAGTTGCATAGACAGAAATATTCCAATAACTTCTCCGCCCGGAATAAATTCTATTAAACCATCAATACCGTAATCTCTCTCCTATTAAACGATATAAAAAATCATCAGGCAGCACATAAGCTAGTAAGGCAGTACCTTGAGTATCGATTATATGTTGCTCAGAACGTTTTGGTAATTCAGTATTTATAATTGACTCACTCCTAAACCATAATTTTTTTCATTCCCATTATGACCATGTTCAGCAAACTAACTGATTATGCATTATTCACTTAATCTGTAACCCATCCAATTTCCCATTATATAAAAACTATTGCAATAGACAAGTAAGCGAGACCATCACACCTAATGATTTTATACAATATTCCATATTAGTAATCTGCATAATCAAGCTATTTTGTGCCATACAAGGCTATCTGCTTTTAGCTTCAATAAGATATCATTACTTTTGCGGAGAGGGCTCATTAAACCACTGTCTAGTATATTGGAATAGTTCTCTGGTTTTCGGTAGAAATTTACTCTCCATTTCTGCAAAAGTATCATAGTCTAAACCGAATACTGATTCTAAAATTTGAACTTGCATTAGGTTTGAAACTTCGATATCTTCGCTTTCTGCCATGTCCTCCATAAAAACCAAGACTCTGTTCAATAATGCTTCATCATTTATTTGCTTAGTAATGAGCATATGAAATAACTCTTCAAGTGTTTCATAGTACAAGTAGGTAGGTATTTCAGATTCTTCCCGATTAAGAAAAATATCAGCCAATTGAGGTATCCATAGTGCTTCCGGTAGAATCTCAATTTCCTTACAATCCCAATCTTTAAAAATTTCTACCATTCGAGGTAGGCCTATTACTTCGGGTATTCGTTCATTAAGCGCTGTTTTCATTTCTTCATAAACAAACAATAGCTATCACCACACCTTAATTCCCATTATATAAATACTAGGAACTTCTTCTTAACTTTGGAGCATCCGCTAATATCCATGCAGTAGGTATTAAATACTTACATGCCATATCCATAATATGGACTCTTAGTAATACTATATCACATTCATTTCTATATTGCGACAAAAAATAAAACTCGGCACAAACGCCAAGTTTTATTTTTCAGATTACTTTCAAACTCAAGTAGACTTTAAATTGCCTCCTATATAAACTTTTAAGCACCATTACTTTCAATTGAAAAACTTTACTACAATCACAAATTCAAGTATACTCTTATCGTCACATTGGAATATATTTCTGTACGCTTCTTATTAGCGAAAAGCTCATGAACAAAGGTGGTCAAGCAGTGTGTATTTTGTGTGGCAAATACCAATTGATAGAATCGCAAGCTTTACACACAACGCAATATAATAGAAGCACATGGAAACAGCTTCAGGTTTTAGAGCTAGATGCAAACCTGAAGCTGTTATATAGGCGGCGGTAATAAAATCATTATCGCCCTCCTATAAACAGTGGAAAATACTCGGCATTAAAGAGTAACATATGAAATGTTTAGTGCCGAATATATATAATACCAATGTTTTAGTTAGGGTTTGTTTCTCATGAGGAACAGATCTTGATTGATACCTCTCCCAAAAAAAATGGGTCAGACGATTGTCTGACTCATTTTCTCATGCACTATAATGTGTTTTTTAGGAATTTCTCCATGATGGTGTATCCTTCAGCAACGTATACGCCGGTGCTCGCGGCTTGTTCTTCGTCATATCCATTTACGCCAGACGTTTTTTCTACGTCACTTCGATAGACGATGAAAGGAACGGGATCGCTTGTATGGGTGCGAAGCGCCAACGGGGTAGGGTGGTCAGGCATGACCAAAATGGCGAAGTCACCAAATTGTTTTAATTCCTCTAAAAGAGGGGTCACAATTTTTTCGTCAATCAATTCGATTGCTTTGATTTTGTTTTCGATTTCATAGCGGTGCCCGCATTCGTCAGGTGCCTCTACGTGGATATAAACGAAATCTTTACCCGATTGCAGTTCGCGGATGGCCGCGTTCTTCTTGGCAGTAAAATCTGTGTGGATGTTGCCTGTAGCGCCTTCTACGTCGATAGACGAAAGCCCGGCGCTGATGCCGATACCTTTTAGGAGGTCAACGGCAGAGATAATAGAGCCGTCTAAACCGTATAGAGATTGGTAGCTTGGGATCGTAAGTTTTGTGCCTTCACCCCACAGCCAGATCGAATTGGCTGGGTTTAGACCACGCTTTCTTCTATCTTCATTGACGGGATGGTGGTTTAAAATGTCGTAGCTTTTGCGCATCAACTGCGCAATCATTTCATTTTTTGGCATGTGGTCTGTGATGGGTTTGGTCGTGATATCATGGGGTGGCGTATTGTGCAACCCGACATGGCCGTTTTTCCAGATCATGCAATGTCTGTAGCTGATGCCAGCAAAAAAGTGGACAAGCTCATCGCCTAGTTCTGCTTGCACGGCTTCGATTAACGTTCTTGCCTCTTCGGTTGTAATTTCGTCTGAACTATAGTCGACCATGATTTTATTTTCGTAAGGCAAATCGTCAGACAAGGTGACGACGTTGCATCTAACCGCCACATCCGTATCCTCTAATTCGATGCCCATGCTAACCGCTTCAAGGGGTGAGCGTCCAGTATAATGTTTTTTGGGGTTGTACCCCAAAACGGATAAATTGGCCACGTCACTGCCCGGGGCAATGCCATCGGGCACTGTTTTCACCATGCCGACCGTTCCTTTTCGTGCCAAACAATCAATGGATGGCTTTTTTGCAACCTGTAGCGGCGTTTTATTTTCAAGCTGTGGAAGAGGCAAGTCCGCCATACCGTCTCCAAGCATTACAACATACTTCATAAAAAAAACTCCCTTCATTAATAATTGGATGTATTATATCACCGTCATCAGCTGAAAGGAAGATGAAACAAATTGCCTCATTTTCAGTTGATGACATTGGTATCATATGTTTGGTGCCAAACATTTGCGTTTAAAGATCGAGGATCTCTACCGTTTCAACGGCAGTATCAATCATGCCGTCTAACTCGGTGAATTTGGATTCGATTTTCTCGATGATGCTCCGCTTTGGTTTTGTCTCGGGGTGCCTAGCCACGAATATTGTACAACAATCTTCGAATGGTTGTATAGATATTTCGTAAGTCTGGATTTTTTTGGCAAGGTCTACGATCTCTTGTTTGTCAAAACCGGCCAGAGGGCGCAGTATGGGAAGAGTAGCGGCAGAGTTGATCGCGTTTAGGCTATGTATGGTTTGGCTCGCAACTTGTCCAATGCTGTCGCCCATGATTAAACTTTGGGTGCCATTCGCAAGGGCAATTTTTTCGGCTACTCTAAGCATGGTGCGTTTCAAGAGAATGGTGAGCTTTTCTGTCTGTATCCGCTCGTAGAGAAACAACTGTATCTCTGTGAAGGAGACGACGTGAAGCCGCACGCCTCCTGTAAATACCGCCAGCCGTGTGGCAAGGTCTACCACTTTTTGCTTGGCGCGCTCGGAGGTGTAGGGCGGGCTATGAAAATATACGGCGTCGATGGACACACCACGCTTCGCACACAAAAATCCCGCCACGGGGCTATCGATGCCACCGGATAGAAGCAACGTTGCCTTGCCCGAAGCGCCAACTGGCAACCCCGAAAATCCTTGGATCACCTTCGAATAGATGTATGCCTTATTGCGAAGCTCGATGCGCAAGCGGACATCGCAGTGCTTCACATCCACGGTTTTGTTTTTGGTGTGCTCCAAGAGATAGCCGCCGACGTCTGCCGATATTTGAAACGAGTCCAACGGATATTTTTTATTGCCGCGTCTTGTTTCAATTTTATAGGATAGTGCGGTGTCGCCAAACTGTTCGTTCATATGGAGAAGGGCAACAACTCTTAAGTTTTCGATGCTCTGGTCTTCGGTCTGGATACAAGGGCATACGGCGACAACACCGAATACGGTGATGACGGCAGGAATAATGATGTCATCGGCAACATCGCCCGCCATATTTTCAATGAGAAGGCGACCTTGTTCTTTGGTGACATGATAATTTATCGCACCCACTGCGTTGATGTTTTTTTGAATGGTACGGATGAGCTGGTTTTCAACCAAGCTTCTGTTTTTGCCCCGCATGGCAATTTCGCCATACTTTACAAGCAATACCTTTTTCATTTTGTTCGTCCTTTCAGGGGTTCATTTTCGTACAAATCGTCTTAATTCGGGCACGATGGCCTGAAGTGCCGCCAAACATTGTTCGGCTTGCGCAACGGTGTTCTCGTGAGAGAAACTAAATCGTACGGCGCCTTCTTCTTTTTTTGACCTTATCGTCTGCTGTCTTTTTTTATACTTTTCACTGCAAGCCGAACCAGTCGAAATATAAATGTCGCGACTTTCTAGTGCATGTAACAAAACCTCACCACGTAAGCTTTCGAATGTCAAATTTAAAATATAGGGGCTATTGTTGGTTGGGTTCGGATCACCGTTTACATGGACGCCGTCCAGTAGATGTACAATGTCTAGCATGCGGTTTTTTACTTGCTGTACGTGTGTGGCGTTTGTAGCCAACTGCTCGTGGGCGATTTTGGCGGCTAGGCCAAACGCGGCAACGGAAGAGGCGTTTTCGGTGCCGGGGCGTAGGCTTTTTTGTTGGCCACCACCATACAGAAGCGGCTTGATCTTCACGTTTTTTTTCACATACAGGGCACCGACACCCTTTGGCGCGTGTAGCTTGTGTCCGCTGATGGAAATGGCATCGATATAGTTTGCTTGTATAGGTAACTTGCCAAACGACTGCACACAATCGGTGTGTATGATAACGCTCGGCTTTTTCTCTTTCACGGCTTTCGCAAGCGCATGGATATTCTGGATTCTTCCGGTTTCGCTGTTGACATGCCCGACCGTTACAAGAATCGTTTCTGGTCGGATGGCCGCCAATATTTGATCCAAATCTGATGTTTTCTCATCATTCGCTTCTATATAAGTGACGTCAAACCCATTTTCTGAAAGGTGTGAAAGAGCGGACAGGATGGAGGCATGCTCGGCGTTGGTCGTGATGATATGGTTGCCTTCTCTTTTGTATGCGTGGCAAAGACCGAGTAGGGCAAGGTTATTTGACTCGGTGCCACCAGAGGTGAAATAGAGTTCATCTGCCTGTACGTTCAGGCATTTTGCCAAAGTGTTTTTTGCCTCATTGACCTCGCGCTCGGCTTCGAACCCGAGGCTGTGCAGGGAGGACGGGTTGCCAAAGCAAGTGCCAAGCATGTAGGCGACTTTTTCTGCCACAGAGGGCGATACCTTTGTCGTGGCGGCGTTATCAAAGTAAATCATGCTAACCCTCCAGTTCGTGTAGCAGGATAACAAGCGTGACAAGCCCGGCGGTTTCTGTTCGTAAAATGCGTTTGCCTAAGGTGATTTTAGATACACCCGCTTGTATCGCCTGATCGATTTCAGTAGGTGAGAAGCCCCCCTCTGGCCCGATAAACACGCCGATGGTTGTTCCCTTGAAGCCTGTTGTAAATGATTTGATGTTTGTCTGTTCTTCTTTTTCGTATGGAATGATGACGCCGTCTAACGCTTTTGCCTGCTCGATTGCTTCTTTAAAGGTCACAATCTTTTCGACAGTGGGGATTTTGCCCCGCCCGCATTGCTTGGCGGCGGCCTCTGCAATTTTATTAAACCGCGCTAATTTTTTATCTTCTTTGTCTTTTATTTTGACCACGGTGTTCTCTGTGAGAACAGGCACGATTGTGTCCACACCGATCTCGACGCATTTTTGTATGACCATGTCCATTTTATCGCCCTTCGGCAACGCTTGATAAAGGGTGATTTTATAGGAAGGTTCGTTTTCGTTGGGGTGGCTATTTAAAACTTTGAGGGTAATATTTTTTTTGGCAATGGCTTCGATTTCACATTCATAATCGGTAGACGAGAGGTCGCAGACCGTGAGATGATCGCCCACCTTGGCGCGGAGCACCAACGCGATATGCGCGGCATCCTCTCCCGTGATATCGATGGTATTGCTTGTACATATTTCATTTATAAAAAACTTAGACATCAACCATCACTCCTGTTTGTGGATAATACACAGATCCAATCGTCTTTATAAAATGTATCCAGCACAGAAAATCCGTTTTCGGCAAGCGCCTTGTACACAT
>JAVBJY010000057.1:0-11193 GCA_031546735.1 Eubacteriales bacterium | reverse complement strand
CGGTATATTATCTTTCGCCGTCACCTCTACGACGTTTGATTTCGTGCTCGATTCTGAGGCGTCTGACAATACAACTTTGAAGAAGTAACGATACCGTTTGCCCGCTTCTGCTGTCGCATCGGTAAACTCGTTCAAATCTTTGTCAATGATAAATGAATTGACCTTTGTATACTGCTCTGTGCCTACAGGCGCGCGATAGAGGTTGTAGCCAACCAACGTATCAAAGTCATCCTGCATCCACATGAGTTTGATGCCTTGTTGTTCGGCAGAGCCTTGTAGATTCATTGATTTTGCGCCTGTCGTCACAATTTTAAAACCAAACCGCTCGCTGTCGTTGCCTGTTACAAGCCAACCATCGTCCGCCGCTACGCCATTTATGATTTTGAGGTATTGGTTGCCGTCACTCACCAACGCGCTTACCTTAAACTTGCCTTCCCACCGCTTTGGATTTATCCAACGGCCGCTAACGCTATAATCGGCATATGGCACGTCAGAACCGAAGCTTACACCAAGGTCTTTGCCCGTATTCATCGCTCTGTTAAACTCGACAACGACCGTAATGTCTTCTGGGCCGACATCGGTTACTTTTTCGCCTGCCGCATTTAAGATGTAAACATCCGATACAAAGGGGTAACACTGCGCTGGCGCTGTTTCTAAAATTGGTGAATAGAGTACCCTTCCATAGTTAAATGCATCCTCTGTATCGACAATGGCCTTGCCAATGAGATTGGTTGAGGTCGTTCCCCAGAAGTTACCCGCTACACTTGCCAACATAGAACTACTATCATAGTCCCCACCACTTTGTGAACCGGCGCCATATACTTTCATCCAGTACTCAGCTTTTGGCAAATTCCACACATTCAAAATCGCATTATTTTGAAAGTCACTTGAATAATTTTGTGCAATAAATGCCTCTCTTTCTTCTTTAATTCGTGTCTCTGTCCATGTAATTGGCGCTGTAGAAGCCATTGATACGGCCGCTTCACGAAACAAACTGATGCTATTTCCCGTTATAAACGAAAACTCAACTTCATCAGCGCCATTTCCCACTAAGTCTAAAACAGCGTTCGCGCCAAAGTATACATAATAGGTCGTGTTTGGATCTAGGCTCTTTTTCGGTTCGATCACAATACGCTTTCCGTCGATATAAATGTCAGCATCAACGGTCTTGCCCCCTACCCCTTGGGTAAACAACTTACCCATTTCAAACGAAGATCCTTTTTTGATTGCTTTATCAAATGTAATCTGAATTGATCCTGCCACATTCGCCCCTACTGCCCCATTATTTGGGCTGGTACCTGCGAGTTGTATTTTCGTATTGTCTTGATTAAACCCAAACAGAACTTGTTGCGGCGTGTCTGACGTCACCGACATTTCGCCTGTTCCCAGTGCATAGGACGACTTCATCTTACTCTGAACAAAGATTTGGCCGTCTTTGGTAAGGAAGAATGCGCCTTCCGATGCGGTTGCAAACGACTCTATATTTGACAACCCCACATATTGTCTAAACGAAGAATCTTCTACCCGTGGGTACCAAGTATAATAGATGCTGCTTTTTAACCAGATGGTGCCATCCTGTTTCAGCACTATACAACCTGCATTGGTATAATACATAAAAATCTGTTTTATTTCGGAAGCACATCTGACAACATCGCTGTCTGTTATTTTACGTGGTGTCTTGTCTGCGTCATAGGATGCAAGTTGATAGAATTCGTTGTTCTCTGTCTTGGCCACTGGCATCAAATCGGTTCCGTGATGAATCGAATCGACTTTATCCGATATATTCAGCTTCACTGGCACGTTATATACCGTGCCGCTTATGCTCCCCCATGCGCTTAGCACACCCGAACTATCAAGGGCAAACGCAGAATAACCAGCTGCCTTAATCTCGATAATATTAAATAATCCCTTTATCTTTGTAGGCGTTTGCACGCTTTGGCCGACAGCGCCTAGGCCAAGCATCCCTTGAATCGAGCTACCCATGCTCCACACGGTGCCGTCCTTTTTCAAGAAGAAATACGTATAATATCCCACGGCCACATCCGTCACATCGCTAATGTCAATTGTCACCGGGACACTGGTGGTTGAGATGTCCTGGCCAAAGCGACCCCCATCATCAATACCCCATGCACAGACCGTGCCATCGTTTTTAATTGCCACTGAAAAGCGTTCGCTTGTGACCACTTTTTTCACATCCGTCAAACCCTTTACTTTTTCCGGAATCAGCAAATCTTTTGGATCAGTAAGCCCAAATCTGTTGTAAAAGTGAGCTGTATTGCCCAACATGGAAACTTCTCCTACTTGATTGACAATTGCTATGCTATCTTCGCTCGCGCTCACGCTAGAAGGCGTTGCCGCCTTTATATCCCCCACCACTGCGACATAGCAAGTCGCGGTAATGGCCTTGTTGGCCTCTGTCGTCACTTGAATAACGGTATTGCCCGTGCGAACAGGTATAAGCGTTCCATCTTGGGTAACGCGCACAATGTCCTCGTCTGATGATTTGAACACAAATGCCTTATCGGTAGCATCAGATGGAATGGTCTCCGCTATGATTTTTGTGCTCGTATCGCTCAAACCAACCGTAATTAATTGGCGGTTTAATTGAATCGCAGAAAGCGGCTTTACAACATTTACATCAATCGTGACATGCAGATTCGCATCCTTTGCAAGCGTGCCCGTGATGATGCAGTGCCCGATGCCAGTGGCAGAAACGTTGCCTAAATCGTCTACCCTCGCGATAGCGGCGTCACTGGATTGCCAGTTGATTTGTGTATTGGTCGCATTGGCTGGCTGAATCGTTGTTGTCACTCTTTTTGATTCACCCACCGCAAGCTTAAGCTCTGTTTGATCTACTTGCAAAGCTGTCGCGTGCACCGCTTCTGTTACGGTTATGATACAGCTCGCAGAGACTGATCCATCCGCTGTTTTCGCTGTTATCGTAGCGGTTCCCTTTTTGATTGGGGTTACGTATCCGTCGTTGACTGTCACTATACTGTTGTCGCTCGATTGCCACACCAGTTGCAGCCCGTCTGGCTTGCTCGGCGTATATTCTAAGTCTACTCTCGTCGCGCCGTCCTCCGCGCCAATGTTAAAGGCTGGTTTTGAAAATTGCAATCCGCGCAGGCTGATTGGCCCCGGTATTTCAACGATTGTATACATCCCATAGTTACTGATGTCTTTTCCTTCGCGCTTGTCAAGATCATCCCCATAATTAAGTGAAACAAACCCACCTTTAATGGTTGAGGCAATCGGCAAATGATACAGTGGCGTTTCACCGCTGTCCCATGCATAAACACCATCGTTGTCAAAATCGTTCAGCCCCAAGGCCAAATAGTAAAAACTTGTGTCCGACCCTGGATAATCATTGGAAATTTTCTCAGGTTTATTGTAGAGCTTTTCTTTAACATAGTTTCTAATAAACGCATACTCTGCCTCATCATTAATGGTAATGATATGTCCACCCAACTGCTTCGCAAATGACACAACATCTGAGTAGTCAATGCCGTATAGATTAACAGCAAAGTACGAGCTTCCCGTATCCTCGTTCTTGATAAGATACTTTGGTGCATTCCAATTTTTCAGGTTAAGTTTGTTTGAGAAATCCGTAATTTCAGAGCCATAGATGCTCCGATTACCATATTGCGACTCAACAAGCTTGTTGTTCTTCAAAAATACATTGCCCTCATCTGCTCCGGCTGTAAACGTCAAAGAGCAACCGTCGTATAAATTGTTGGTCTTCTTTCCGTCCGAAGAGAACGGTAAACGATACCCATATGGATGCATCCCCCCAAGCCCGATAAATCTCGAATCGGAGATGGTTGATGCATTCACTTTTGCCGCCAGATAATCTACGCCACGATTTCCATTGGTATCCTCCCTCATCGTTGTGATATAGTCAAATTTGGCTTGCTCAAAGTGGCAGTGTTGAATAGTCGACACCTCCAGCACCGGGTTCATCACTTTTGTAAATTTTAAATCCACTTTCCCTTGGTTCCGCCTCTTAATGTCCACTTTGCGGCTATTCTCTAATGGGCTCGAAAATATCTCGACGGGTTCTGCCTCGGTTCCCTCGCAGACAAACTCACCGTCTACCGTTAAAGAAGGGATTTGCAACGTGGCATATGGGTCTTGCGGCTGAGACGACCAAAATTGAATCTGTGTGCCGGGTTGTACATGCACCTTCACCCCCTCTTGAATGAGCGTCGCATCAGGAACAATCCAGTACGTATCATTGGTTAAGGTCATGTCGCTTGTAATTCTTCTTGGCAGTTCCTTTCCGTTTCTGATGGTTAGATAAAGGCTTTGTTTGTTAAACGTATACGTATCTGTGTCGTTGCCGGACAAGCCATTTTTTGCCGTTATCGAAATATTAAGCCGAATCATATAATCGTTTGGCGTGTTGGCGGCCACTTTAAACCGTAACCCCTTCGAAACGCCATTGATGGTGCCATCTGAGGCTTTTGTGAGGCCATTGTCTGCCGTTGCAAAGTTACTAACCGTACCATAGTCTACCGAGTTTTTAATCCACGAAACATAAGGATCGGGAATACCGGCAGTCGAATTTGCATCTAGCGTCACCACGACGTTTGAAGCCGCGCCCCATTGGTTGCGGATCACAACCCCCAAATCAACGGTTTCGCCTGCGTCCACCACACCATCCGCATCATCGATTGGGTCGATGGAGGGCAAATCAAACACATAGTGCTCGAGATATGTCAGTTTTGGCTTTGGCGCCGTCGTCAACGCATTATAGGCGTTCACTTCAAAGTAATACGGATCTGGTTCGCCTAGGTAGTTGAGAGCGAAAGAGCTACCCTGCAATTTGTCACCCGTGGCGACCAATTGCCCCATGATGTATCGTGACGAATACATATCTTTATCAGGGTATTTGGCACGAAGCAAGGCGGCTACACCAGAGACGACTGGCGCGGCCATGGAGGTACCGCTCCATTTTGCATATCGGTTGTTGGGAAGTGTACTTAATATTTCAGAGCCGGGTGCCATGACTTGATACTCATGAGAATCTTCTGCTTTATAATCCCAGTTCGAGAAAGAAGAGAGGTAGCGACCATATGTCGGGTGTTCATCTCTCGACATAACGCCCACCACCCATGGGTACGCGGCCGGGTACATATCTCTTCCGTCTTTATGCGGCAAGTCTGGTATGCCGTCATTTCCCGCTGCCGCCACCAAGACGCACTTTGCGTAGGCAAGTTGCAGTGCATTTTCGACCAACGCCGAACGAGAGTAACTACCAAAACTCATGTTGATAACGTCGGCACCGTTTGCCATCGCGTATTTAATCGCTTCGACTACGCTTGCATCTGTAAATAAGCCACTGCTGTTGCCCGCTTTGATTGCCATTATTTTTGTGTTGTATGCAATACCGACAATGCCTTTGTCGTTATTTGCCGCCGCAATAATACCGGCCACGTGCGTGCCATGCCCGTTATCATCCATCGGATTGCCAGAATGCCCTGCGTAAACATTTCCAACGGTAGATACACCGTGTATATCATCGACGAATCCGTTGCCATCATTATCTCTTCCATCCACGACTTCTGAGGTGTTCACCCACATGCTGTCTTTTAAGTCTTCATGGTTATAGTCGACGCCCGTATCGATAACGGCAACCACCACATCTTTGCTTCCGCCTGCTAAGCCGCCGTTTTGTTTAAGATAATCCCATGCTTGTGAGGTGCCAGAGGCGTTTAAGTACCATTGCTCTGCCATCTTTTCATTGTCTTGCACCTGAAACTCTTGTTGTACGATGGATTGTATTTGGCTTTGGATTGCTTCTGTCGTATCTGGCGAGGGTTCTGTGGTTTCGGTGGCAACTGGTTCTGTTGCTTTGTCGCCGTCTACTGCCGTTTTTGCCACTGGTGTCGCCGCTTCTGTTGGGGCGATTGTTTCTGCCGGAGCAGTCGTTTCTGTTGGCACAACGGCTTCTTCGCCGCTCACTGGTTGCGTGACTTCTGACGGCTCGTTTACGAGGGGTGATCCGTCGCTCTCTACTGGTTCTGGTGCGCCGACTTCTCCTGTTTCACTTATGTAATTATAGTCAACATCTAAAACATTTGCCGACTGCTCAAGTGTTTCCACCACGTCTTCCACCGTTTGACCCGGCTTCAAAATCGCCTTAAACCAGCCTTCATTTTGATCTAGCCCTAAAACTTCTTTTGCTTCTGGGCTTGTCAAGTCGAGAAGCGGTTGTAGCTCTTGAATGCCTTCTAGCTTGGTGCTATCTGCCAATGGCGTGAGTTCTGATTCATCACTGGATGGTTTCGCTTTTAGTTTGACGACCACAGAGGTTTGGTCGTATGAATCTGGTTCTGGTGCTGGTTCTACTTTAGTTTCTGGTTTGACTTCCTCAAATGGATCGACCGCCCTTTGGGATTGATGCCCTGCTTCATAGGGGCCAAACTTGCTGGCTTGGCCTGACATAGATGCGGGCAATGTCACATTGGTTTGGTTTGTGTCTGCGGGCAAGGCAAGCAAATCTTGCGCCACTTGTGGGGTTGCGGTTGGTTCGCTAGAAGGTGGTTGTGTGTCTAGTGTTTGTTGTAGATCTGGTGTTTGTTGTGCGTCTGGTGTCGGTTGTACGTCGCCTAGCGGCTGTTCGCTTGCGATCACGGGTGCAACGGATGGGCTACTTTCTTCTGTCACCTGCACATCTTGCGGCAGTGCCAATTCGTCTGCCGACACGTGAAAGCTTATGACTTGTGATGCGATAATGGCCACACTTAAAAATACACTGACAAATCTCTTTCTTCGCTTCATATGAGCTCCCTCCAAAACAATTGGTTTTGACTTAAAAACTGTACAGCTTGCTTAACTGATAAAACATAGACGCCATGTCGGCTCGTGTCACCTCTTCCTTTGGTAGAATTTGAGCACCATCTCCGACCATCGTTCCCAATTGAATAAAGAACGTTGTGTCCTCCTGCGCCCATGTTGAAACATCTTTTAAATCTGTAAAACGATTCTCTCTTTTCATTTCTTTTGGCTGTTTTTCTTGGTTGGTAACAAACTCTTTATCCAACAAATCCATGGCTTGATAGAGCATCACATACATCTCTTGCCTTGTAATAGACCGTTCTGGTTCGAAACGATTGTCGCCCACACCTGCTATAAGGCCTAACCGCTTTGCCGTCGCAATGGCATCTGTATAATATTTGCCGTTGGCATCTGAAAAATTGTCATCCCCACCCTTTTCGATCGTGATATCAAAGGCATGGAGTGTCATCATGACAAATTGTGCTCTGTTTAATTTGACGAGCGGTGAAAAGTGATGGTTCCCAGTTCCAACCGCAATGCCCTTTGCCGCCACAAATTCTACGGCTTCAAAATAATCCTCTGTTGGCGCTACATCTATAAATGTCGGTGTTTTTGGTGTGCTTACGACCGATTGCGCATCCTGTATAGGTATTGGTATTGATATTGATGTCGGATTTGGAGGTTGTGTCGATTTACCTGCTATCTGGTTTTGGCTACCCGCCCCGAAATGACTGGTTGTACTGGTTGGTGTTTGGGTAGGCTGGTTTGTGGCTTGTGGTAGAGTGGTTGGCGTGTTAGTCGGTGGTGCATTGGTCGCCTGTGCGGTTGGTTCTGCACTTGATTGTGTACTTGGACTTGGTTGCGTGACTGGTTTTGTTGTTTGAATCGGCTGAGGTGATGGGGTAACTGGTTGTGCGCTTGGTTTTGCCGTTTGAACAGGCGCGGACGTCTGTATGGTTGGTTTTGGTGTTGGCGTCTGGTCTACTGGCTTATCCGTGGCTTGCACCCCTTGAAGGGTAATGGGGTTGTTTACAAGCTGTGTCTGCACCTGTTTTAAGTCTGTGTCATAAAATTCGGTTAGCTTGATATCCAATGTATATGCCTGCGTGCCTTGTATATCGCCGTTGATTTTAAATTTCAGGGTAAACAGCGTTCCATTTGCGCTTGTGTTGGTTGTGTCTACATAGGCCTCTCTCAACATAGACTGGGCTTGCTGATAGTCTAAATTTGAGACAAACATGCCTTTCAGCATTTGATCTTTCTCCACGCTGATGGGTGTTAAAATTTTTTTGTCATATGTAACATCGATGATAAAGCTTGCGAACCCTTGGTTGTCTTTGACTTGAACGGGAATGAAGAGTTCGTCTCCCGCCTTGGCCTGTAGCGTCGGAATGGTAATTGTTGTCTGCCCGCTGGCTTTCACGACACTCCCTGCATGGACAAAAAACGCAAAAACCAGACAACAAACAATCGTTTTGCGCCACATTCGGCTTGCATATTTCACATATATTCCTCCTTATAAAATAAATTTGTCTACATTTCTCACAATTTTCAGTGTTTATCTTATCACAGCTTTTTATTTTTGACTATATGTTTTTCGATTTTTTATATATTTAGGGCAGTGCTATGCGCTGTTCCCAGCCGTGACCACTCGCGGCGCTTGATGAACAGCGGTAAGAAGTTCGCAAGCAAACCTTTTATATGGATAACGGTGGTTACAAAAACAAGAATATTATGGTATTATATTAGAATATAAATTTTAAAACTTTGGAGGAATGAAGCATGTCTATAAGCAAACCATATTTTGTAAAGATATCGATGATGATTTTCCTTTTGTGTGTCTTGTCCATTTGTTTGGCAAGTGTCCGTAGCGTTTATGCAAGCGAGGATACAGAGCACGTATACAACCCTGCGGATTTTGCACACAAGAACATCGCGCTACTCACGGGCACCATCTATGATAAAACGATCGAAACATACATGCCCACGGCAACCCCCGTCTATTTTAATACGATGGGCGATTATATCGAAGCATTGCGCACCGGTAAGGTCGATGCGATCATCGATGATGAAGCGGTTATGAAAAAGTTTTTGCTCCATTGTCCCGATTTGGTGATGTTAAAACCCCTCATCGCCACCAGTACATATGGCGTCGCCATCGCGAAAGATAATCCCAAACTTCTACAATCGTTTAACGATTTTTTGACACAAATCAAAACCGATGGCACGTATGATGATATGATAAAACGATGGAGTGATACAGCCGAACCACCACCGATGCCAGCTATCGACGGCTATGATGACAACGCGAAGGATACCCTTGTGATGGGTACGTCAGGCGATATAGAAGTATTTACCTATATGAGCAATAGCGAAATCACAGGTTTTGACCTAGAGCTTAGCAAACGATTTGCCGCCTATATGGGCATGAAATTGCAAGTCAATGTCATGGACTTTGGCGCGCTAATCCCCGCTATTGTGTCAGGTAAAATTGATTTTTCGGCTGCGATGATCACCATAACGGACGAGCGGAAAAACGTCGTCGATTTTTCAAACCCATATTATACGGGCGGGCAGGCGTTGTGTGTAAGGCGTGATGAGGCAACCGCACCACTGGCGGATCAACGTACGTTTTTCCAAAAAGTTGCAAGCTCTTTTAACCAAAATATCCTCGTCGAAAATCGTTGGAAATTAATTGTAAACGGGCTTGGTGTAACCCTGCTTATTTCTTTTTTTGCATTTGTTTGGGCAACGTTGCTTGGGTTATTGGTTTGTTTCCTTACCATGAGCAAAAATAAAATTTTAAATATTTTGGGCAGGATTTATACCGTCTTGTTTCGTGGCATACCGATCGTCGTTCTATTGATGATGATTTATTACATCGTGTTTGCAAAAGTAAATGTCAATCCGATTCTGGTCGCGATTATTGGCTTTGGCTTAAACACGGGCGCCTATATCGGCGAAATCCTCCGTTCGTCTATCGCCTCCGTTGACAAGGGGCAAATAGAAGCGGCGCGTAGCATGGGGTTTGGTAAAGTGGGCGCATTTTTTACCGTGACGTTTCCACAAGCGATTCGGGCTGCACTTCCCCTTTACAAATCAGAATTTGTTTCTCTCGTCAAGTCTACAGCGGTTGTTGGCTATATTGCGATTGTGGATTTAACGAAAGCAGGTGATATTATACGCAGTCGTACGTACGATGCGTTTTTCCCTTTGATTTTTATAGCGGTCATTTATTTGTTGGCAACGGGTGGTCTTGTTTGGTTATTTGACCAAATCAACGCGTTGACGGATAAAAGAAGCAGGAGGATAAGACAATGATTAGCGTTAACAACTTAGGCAAAACATATGGAAACTTAATCGTGCTCGACAATATTACGACGAACATTGAAAAAGGTGAGGTTATCTCTATCATTGGCCCATCGGGCACAGGCAAGAGCACATTTTTGCGCTGTTTAAATATGCTTGAAACGCCGACCTCAGGCACGGTCTCGTTTGAGGGTGTAGATTTAACCGACAAACACGCGGACATCAACGGCATTCGCAAAAAGATGGGCATGGTCTTTCAAAATTTCAACCTGTTCTCCCACCTAAGCATATTGGAAAATTTGATGGTGGGGCCGATGAAGTTATTGGGCATCTCTAAAACCGAAGCAGAGCAGACCGCAATGGAACTGCTGAAAACCGTGGGGCTTGTTGAAAAAGCAAGTGCCTATCCAGACGAGCTGTCGGGCGGGCAAAAACAACGGGTGGCCATCGCCCGCTGTTTGGCCATGAAGCCAGACATCTTGCTGTTTGATGAGCCGACCTCGGCGCTTGATCCCACCATGGTAGGGGAAGTGACGGCTGTGATCCGATGCCTTGCCCAAGATGGCATGACGATGGTGCTTGTCACGCACGAGATGGAGTTTGCAAAAAATGTGTCCACGCGTATTATATACATGGACGAAGGCGGCATCTACGAGGAAGGCACCCCTGAGGTTATCTTTGAGACACCCAAACGCCCAAAGACCCAAGCGTTCATTCATCAGATTAAAAATTTCCGGTACAGTGTACGGTCGAAGGATTTTGATTTTATCGCGATGACGAACGAGCTTAACAACTTCTGTGTCGCCAACGCCTTGGATAAGAAGAACACAAACCGCGCCATGTTACTCACAGAAGAACTTGTCATAAACTTGTTGCTCCCGCTAGACGTAGAAATCACCGTGTGTTTTTGTTTTCCAGAAAATCGCTCGCGGTTTGAATTGACCGCCACATACGGCGATGTTTTGATGGACGCCATGAAAGGCAATGACTTATCGGCTAAGATTTTGACGGGCAGTACCAAAGAAGTTTTACACCAGTTTGATGGGAAGAATACGTTGACGATGTACTGGTAGTATAAAAAGGCTTGACTTGAATACAACAGAA
>JAVBJY010000038.1:0-5274 GCA_031546735.1 Eubacteriales bacterium | reverse complement strand
ATGCGGTTCTGTTGCCGACGACAAATGGCTTCGGGCATACTGGGTCGTTTGAACGCGCCTACGCAAACTTAAAATATACAGCACTCGCCAATTTGACTGGCGTACCTGCGATTTCCCTTTGCTGTGACGCCACCGCCGATCGACCGGTTGGTGTACAGCTGATGGCAAAATCGTTTAACGAGAACATATTGTTACAAATCGGAAAATGCATGCAGACAGGAGGTGACGGCGATGAAGTATGAAGTTGTAATGGGGTTAGAGGTTCACGTTGAACTTGCGACAAACTCTAAACTATTTTGTTCGTGCTCCGCTAAATTTGGTGCCGACGCCAACGAAAACGTTTGCCCCGCCTGCGCTGGCATGCCCGGCTTGTTGCCCGTGACCAATCAGCGCGCCATAGACCTGGGCATTACCGCTGGTCTTGTGACAAATTGCGAGATTTCACCCGTGACCACCTTTGACAAGAAAAATTATTTCTATCCCGATTTGTCCACGGGCTATCAAATCACACAGCTTTTTGCACCGATCTGCACGAAAGGGTATGTAGAGATCGAAACCGCAAACGGCCCCAAAAAAATAAACATCAAGCAAATTCATGTGGAGGAAGATGCAGGCAAATTGGTTCATGAGCCGCGCACCGATTCTTCTCTCGTCGATTACAACCGTGCCAGTGTGCCTTTGGTCGAAATCGTCAGCATGCCTGACTTTCGAACGGCAGACGAGGTCATCGCCTATCTTGAAAAATTGCGTCTGCTCTTGACGTTTTCTGGCGTATCCGACTGCAAAATGCAGGAAGGGTCTATGCGCGCCGACATCAATGTGTCTGTGCGCGAAAAAGGCGTCGAAACGCTAGGCACAAGAACAGAAATCAAAAACATGAACTCACTCAAAGCCATTGTGCGGGCGATCCAATATGAATCAGCACGCCATATCGATGCACTAGAAACAGGCTATGAGACGCTAGTGCAAGAGACAAGACGTTGGGATGACAACAAAGGCGAAAGCTTTGCCATGCGAAACAAAGAGGATGCGACCGACTATCGATATTTTCCGAACCCCGATCTGTGCCCGATCTACATTGACGACGCTTGGATTGCGCGCATCAAGCAAGGGTTACCCGAGCTTGCCCACGAAAAGCGCCAACGCCTCATGACAGAATGTGCCCTTTCCGAATACGACTGCAACATCTTGACCAGTAGCAAAAGGCTTTCCGATATTTTTGATGAGACGATGAAAATTTGCAAAAATCCAAAGGAAGTATCCAACTGGATTATTGTAGAACTACTTGGCATATCCAAAACCGATAACACGGCGATGGACGACATACAGATCGACTGTGCAAAGTTCGGCGCACTGATCAATCTGGTCGAAAACAAAATCATCAACCGCAATGCCGCCAAAGATGTTTTGTTGGAGGTATATAAACATAACATAGACCCTGACCAGTATGTGAAGGATCATGGACTCGGCATGATTTCAGACGAAAGCTTTTTGCAAGACGCCATTTTGTCTGCGATGGCTGACAATCCAAAATCGGTTGAAGAATATAAAAATGGCAACACAAAGGTAATTGGCTTTTTGGTAGGAAAGGTAATGAAGCAAACAGGGGGCAAGGCCGACCCAAAACTTGTAAATGAGCTACTTGTAAAGTCGTTGGCCTAAACAAGGAGGAGACAAAAGCATATGGAACTTATCTATCAAGGAAAGACAAAAAATGTTTTTAAATTAGAGGATGGCAATTACTTATTAAAGTTAAAAGACGATGCAACCGGCAAAGACGGTCAGTTTGACCCAGGCGAAAACGCTGTTGGGCTTACGATCGCCGGTCTTGGCAAACAATCCCTCGCACTTTCTAAATATTATTTTGAGTTACTTGGGGCGCAAGGCATTCCTACCCATTATGTCGATTCAAACCTAACCGATATCACTATGACCGTGAAACCTGCCGTGCTGTTTGGCAAAGGTCTTGAAGTGATCTGCCGCTTTAAAGCCGTGGGTAGCTTTTTGAAACGCTATGGTGATTATGTGGCTGAAAAGCAAGAGTTAGACGCGTTCGTAGAATTTACGTTAAAGGATGATGTGCGCCAAGACCCACCGATTACAAAAGATGCGTTGGCTCTTTTGGGTCTCATGACCGAAGCGGAGTACGATGAGTGTGCGGCGTTAACCAAAAAAATCGCACGCATCATGTTAGAAGATTTAAAAAGCAAAGGGCTCACTTTGTTTGATATAAAATTAGAGTTCGGCAAGATTGATGGCAAGATCGCCTTAATTGACGAGTTGTCTGGCGGTAACATGCGCATCTATAAAGACGACGTATGGATTCTTCCGATGCAATTAAACGAACTTGTATTGTCATAATATATAAAACCTAACGTAGGCACCCCGCAAAAATGAATGTATCGCGTGGTGCCTACGTTTTCTTTGTGTAATCTTTATACAATCTTTATACACATGCCACTTTCTTTGCACTATATTTATGTCATTTTTGTTATGATAAAATTGATGAAATTGTTCCGTCGTAGACACACACATTATAAGGAGGCTTATAGACCTATGCAATTGTTAAAAGACATGCGGATAAAAACGAAACTGATTTGTGGATTTGGCATCATTATTTTTTTGACGGTGATATTGGTGGCAATGGGTGCCACATCGATCAAGCGAATTGACACCGCCTACAGTTTTATGTTTTTAAATCCAGTAAAAGCCATGGAGCTTATCACCAAATCCGACACCGACTTTAAAGAGACGCGACGAATCGTTGCCACCATGGGTTGGATGGCCGGTGATACCGAACAAATTAAAACGCTAACCACTGCATCTCAGGCGAGCTTTGAAAGTGCCTGTAAAAACGTCGCCCAGTACCAAGAACTCTTGAAAACAGATGTTACGCTGTCTGATGCACAGCGCTCAGATTGGGAAAGCAAATCAGATTCGCTTCAGTCCTATCTTACACAATATCAAAATGAAGTATTGGTCCCCATGCAACAGTTGGCGCTAAAAGGTGAAAAAGTAAAGACAAAAGACCTGATTGTGCGTGGTTCCGAATTATACAAAGAGATGTCCCCGCTGATTACGACGCTGATAGACGGCGCGGTCGACAGCACCCTCGATTATTCTGATGTACTAACGAGCCAATCCAATGCGACAGCGCTTACGATGGTTGGATTGGGTTTATTAATTATGATTCTTTCGATCATTGTTGCGGTCGTCATTGCCTCTCTGATCGCAAAACCATTGCGTGAACTGGTTGAAGTGGCAGACGCTGTCGCCAGCGGTAACTTAAATGTGAACATCAGAAATGATGCGAAAGATGAAACCGGCATGCTCGCCAGAAGTTTTAGCGCCGTTGTATACAACATTAACCACATCATAACAGACATTGATTCGATGTACAAAAACCACGAGGATGGCATGATGGACGACCGGATTGCATCCGAAAAATACGAAGGCTCATACAAGACGATGACCAACGGCATCAATAAGATGACAGGCTCTTATGTCGATATGCTCCATGATATTTTTAATGTTTTAGGACACATTGCAAAAGGTTCCTTCAACGAAAAGTTGCAAGCCTATAAAGGGCAAAAAGCAGTGGCTAACAAAGAAACCGATCTGCTTCTAAATACAATCAAAGACATTGTGGCGCAAATTGATATGCTTGCAACCGCAGGCGCAAACGGAAATTTAAACGCACGTTCAGATGCAAGTCAATTTAGCGGCGAGTGGGCAAACATTGTAGACGGCTTAAACGACGTATTGAACGCAGTCTTGGCACCGATCAATGAAGCGCAAGCGGTTCTCTCCTCTATGTCTGAAGGCGATTTTACAAATACAATGAACGGCAATTACAAGGGCGACTTTGCAACCATGAAAACCTCCATTCATAGTACACAAAAATCCATTGCCTCTTACATTACAGAAATCACCACCATATTGCAGTCGATGGCAGACGGTGATTTAAGACATAACATCGACCGCCAGTATTTGGGTCAATTTAGCTCTATCAAAGACTCAATTCACACCATCTCTTCTTCCCTTAGCAAAACCATGAACGAAATCAACATGGCCTCCGAACAAGTGTTGGCCGGTGCCCGACAGATTTCAGAAAGTAGCATGTCATTGGCAGAAGGCACAACCGAACAAGCAAGTTCGATTGAAGAGTTGAACGCTTCTATTGATTTGATCAACGGCCAGACCCAATCGAATGCATTAAATGCAACCGATGCCAACGCCTTGTCACAAAGATCCGTAGAAAATGCACAAAGCGGCAACAAAGAAATGCACGACATGCTTACCTCTATGGATGGCATCAAAGAATCGTCTCAAAGCATTGCCAAAATCATTAAGGTTATCGAAGATATTGCCTTCCAAACCAACTTGCTTGCCTTAAACGCGGCAGTGGAAGCCGCTCGCGCTGGTGCTATGGGCAAAGGCTTTAGCGTCGTCGCCGAAGAGGTACGAAATCTTGCGGATAAGAGCCAACGCGCAGCGAAGGAAACAGCCGACTTAATTGAAAATTCTATCAGCCGCGTAGAAAGTGGTCAGATTATTGCCCAACGCACCGCAGATTCACTTCGTTTGATTGTAGACAATGCAGGCGAGGTTTCGGGGCTGATTACAGGCATTGCACACTCCTCCAACGAACAGGCGCTCTCTATTTCACAGGTAAGTATCGGGCTTTCACAAATTTCGCAAGTTATACAGACAAACTCGGCTACATCCGAAGAGTCTGCTTCTGCCTCACAGCAACTATCCTCCCAAGCAGAAGTGTTGCGACAAATGGTTTCGTTCTTTAAATTTTAAACCATATATGATACAATACAATAAGGCAGTGACAGGACATCCCCTTACGGGTGACATCCTGCCACTGCCTTATGTCCATTCCATGCGATTTAGGCTACTGCATAACGCAGCACCCTAAACCATATAAACGACGAAGGGGTGAGGTTGTGGATCGGTATTGTGCTGTCATAAAAAATTTACTTATTATGTTCGGCATTGTTTCCGCATCTACACTGGCCGCCGTCTCATTGTCACAGATTCATATGTATACCCCAAATCAACTCACCATTTTTGTTTTGGGCGTGTTAATCGTCTCTATCGCCACAGATTTTTATATATATGGCATTTTGGCCTCCCTACTCAGCATTGTCAGCTACAACTTCTTCTTCTCGGCACCCGTCTACTCTTTTGCCTCATATGGAAAAGAACATTTTCTTTCGTTTGGTCTCGTAACCGTTGTCGCCGTCATTGCAAACCATTTGACCA
>JAVBJY010000158.1:0-17052 GCA_031546735.1 Eubacteriales bacterium | reverse complement strand
CGAGCACTTACCTTGACGAGATGCGCAAATTCACATAAGCTGGTAGCACCGTGGCGGAACCGTATGTAGTTGACGAAACTCGTTACGTCCATTGGCGATCAACCAACCGAATATCACCAGATGGAAACTATATTTTTAATGCCTGCGGAAAAATTTTGACCTGTTCCGATGTGAAAGAAAATGACATGAGGGCTTATTCAGACCTAGGTCGTCCATTTTACGATTTATGTTTTGACGATGCCCACAAAAGTTTCTATGTAAGCGCGTTTGATTTTGCTTCAACCAATCAGATCACCCAGTATGATTATAACACTTGGGCGCGTGTGGCCACCTATAAAACACAAGGATCCGCAAAATATATACATTGCCAAAATGATAAGATCCTTGCACTTTCACAGGACGCCGGCTACTATTGTGTAGAAATCATTGATACAAACGCCCCTACGAATACATTTTCAACAATTCCTGTGACCACTGCTTTAACAAAGACAGACAACCAACTGCATTTGAATATTTCCTCACTCGCGCAGACGGTGTATCATCCAACCAAGCCCTACATATACATGACTGACACTGATGATTTTTCCGTACATTTAGTCAATAAAGAAAAGGCTCTCGAAACAAAATTGTCAACCGCATATGCGCCAACCTCCCTTGCCTATTATGCCAACGAGCTATACATCGGCTATGGTGCCCAAGGGATTATAGACATTGTCGATGCCGACACGCTAGCGCTTAAAGAGAAGATTTTTGCTGTAGATCCCTTTTTTAGTATGGTAGTCGGAAATGACGGGTTTATCTATACAAATGACGAATCTCACTTGATCAGTATTTCGAGAACAACGAAGCAAGTTGTCTACACGGGGTCCGATTGGAATGGATATGGGTATGGGTATGGGCATTTGGAATCGAGCGCTGGCTCCAATGCGCTATATTTTAAAGACAACAGCAACAGCCTATTTGGATTTGTATATGCCGATGGTCAAATCATATCGTCCGCGAGCATACCGATATCGTATAATTCAGGTGGATTGAAGGATCGCAATAGAATTTCCCCAGACGGAAGATATGTTTTTAATGGCTCTGGCGAGGTTTTTGACACAAGCAACATGCAACAGGGTGGTATAAAGCGCGTAGAGCAGTCGCCAATTGATTCATTTGATGATCTTGTATTTGATTTAGACCATAATCGAGTGATGGCATCCAACATGACCAACACCGTCTATGCCTACGACTATACAACGCTAGAAAAAACAGATTTTTTACGTGTCAAAGGCAATGCTGTAAGCATGCACATGGAGAAGGATGCAATTTCGGTCATTTCTCAGCTAGATGACGAGTATATGCTGGCGTCATACGACACTTCTTCGTTCTCACCTTTCGAATCTCTTGGGATTCAAGACCCGCATGGAGATGGTGTCGCATTGCAATCCAACGGCTATCTATACTTATCGCCTTACGTGCAGTACAGTGACGGCACAAGCATCAGCCTAACTTATAATACAGCAGAGTATCAGTCAAGCGATCCTGACGTGGTGACCGTTGACGCTCAGGGAAGGCTGCAAGCCCACGCCTACGGCACTGCCACCATTACAATCAGTTGGGGCGGACAAACAAAAGAGATACCTGTTGTGGTGCAACCTATTTTAACGTATGTGTATTTGTCCAGTGGCACGCTCACGCAAAGCTTTAATAGTGCTGTCAAAAACTACACCATCACGGTGCCACAAAATACAACCGTGCCACCTACAATATTCGGCAGTCTTCCCTATGATTCGCAAGACCACATAGATGTACTCTCTGCCGCATCACTTGATGACAAAACAATTGTGCGTGTGGTCTCATCAGATGGAACATGTTTTACGGATTACACATTCGACTTTGAGTTATCTGCGTATATAGAGTCCGATCATCCCTATCACAATAATGGTAACGAGCAATGGACATACACGGCTGAAAACCCACTGGATACAGTCCACCTAACGTTTTCTTCCGACACGTTTGTGGAACGCGACTATGACTATATCTACATCAAAGATGCAAATGATGCCGATATAGCGGGTAGCCCCTTTACTGGCGACGAGCTCGCTGGCAAGACCGTGCATATACCTGGCGGAACGGCCAAAATAACCTTGACATCAGATGCCTGGACGACAGGATATGGCTTTAAAATCACCAACATCACCACCTCCAGTATCAGTGGTGGCGGTGGCGGTGGCGGTGGCGGTAGCAATGGTAACACCAGCACCAATCGTGATTTTGAGGCTCATTCCTTATCTGTAACCGACGATAGCCAGAACCCATTCTCTGCGTCCTCCACCGAGATGAGCGCCATAACAATGATTAAAAACATCTCGGACACGACGAAACATGTTTCTCTATACATGACGCTTCTGGATGCAGACGGAAAGACATTGGAGGTGCGTTGTGTGAAGAAAGATTTGTTGCCGAATGCTGCGGCGGATGTTTCTGGGCGTGTTGCCATACCGGCTGATGGGAAGGCCGCATCCTTCCGTGTGTTTGTATGGGATGACGCGACCCAACAGCCAATTGTACCAAGTGTAGAGGTGCACAAAGAAACGAACCAGTAGTCACAACTCGGAATCGTGCGGAGCATGTGCAGGTACTTAGAGTCAGAGATTTACCGCTTTATCTCCTGATGCGGTGCTCAAGTAAAACTTAAAAAGCACAAAAACCGCTTCACTTGCGCGGTTTTTGTGCTTTTTGGTTTAAAACAAATCAGAATGAGTTCCAGTCCGAATAAAACGAACTTCATCGCTCATTACGATATAAATTAACAACCAGTCAGGCTCTATATGACATTCTCTGTGCCCTACATAATCCCCGATTAAGGCGTGGTCACTGTTTTTTTGCGGCAAAGGATTCTCACATATTAAGTCGAACATCAAAGCTTTTATCTTGGTTAAATTTCTACCTCTTTTTTCGGACAATTTGATGTCTTTGTTAAATTGGTTTGTGAATGCGGGCTTTTTCATCAAATCCCTAGCTCCTTAAACATGTCCTCAGCATTTTTAAATTTATGCAGATTAATATCATTTTCAGCCTCATAGATTGCTTGTTTTGTAATTTCATTCGGAATAGGAATTTTTACATCAAATGGCAATCCACCATTCAAAATAACTTGATTCAAAAATATATTAATGGCTTCAGCTGTGGTTAATCCTAAACAATTTAATATCGTATCTGCTCTTTTCTTTATTTCGGGTTCGATCCTCATGTGGATTGTGTCGCTTTTGACCATTTCAAGCACCTTCTTTTAATTTTGATAATACAATTGTAGCACTTTTGATTATCATTTACAACAAAGATGTTTTGATGCAAAGAAAAATGAGTCCCATGTACTACCAGTAGTTTGATAAGCGCCGTGACTAATCTCAGCTAGGCACAGTGTTGCAAATCCAAATTCGACTATATTTTTTTATTGTTGCCATTTTACCCATGAAATGCTATAGTTTTGTTAGTACGATAAAATTTTCTAAAAGGAGCTATCACCCATGCAAAACAAAACAATTGCCTTTTTATTCCTGTTGTTTGCTTGCCTTATTTGTCCTTCCGGCCTTTTGTGCTACGCAGACAGCACCCCCTTGGTACTGCCCGGCACCGTCACGGGCGCCGTGTATCATCCGTCCGACCCCGTCGTGTATACAATCGATTCCCCAAATCCAAAACTATACCGCATCAACAACGAAACGCACGAAACAAAAGAGATTTCCCTGAATACCACTCCATATATAAGGCGCTATTTCAACAACGAGCTTTATGTGGAGTGTAGTAAATACGGAAACGGTACTGTTATCGATATCTACGATGCGCAGACATTGGCGCTTAAAGACAAAATTGTAATAGGACATAATTTGGTGGATATGGTGATTGGCAATGATGGGTTTATCTATACAAGTGACTACGACTCCAATGGTTGCACAAGAAGCTTCTCTCGCACAACAAAAAGTCAAGTGTCTGAATACCCTCAAACCATGGGAGGCATGTTAGCCGTAAACCCCGTCTCAAATTCGCTATATCTCTTCCCGGCGACACCTGCATCTGATGGCCCGCATAAAATTAACTACAGCAATGGCGTCATAACAGATGTGTCCGACTCAAACAGTGATAAGTTCTACCCGGATATTTACCAACGATTTGGCTTCATGGCTCAAATATCACCAGACGGAAAATACGCTTTTAGTGATTCTGGCACTGTTTTTACATGCAGTCAAACAGAGGAAGACGATCGAAACTTTTATTTTTCGCTGAACTACTCGCACGATGCCCTGTGCTTTGATGCGCCTAACCATAAATTCTATGTAGGCACAGACTCACCCTTTACCGATGTGATTCGGGCTTACGATTGTGATACTTTTCAATGCCTTGCTTCCTATACAACGTATGGGCACATGAAATACCTGTTTGCAAAGGACAATACAATAATCGGAATTTCGATTCATGATCATCAATATTATCTTGAAAAATTGGACACAAATACGCCCACAAAAACGTTTCCATCCGACCTAACACAAACAACCTTAACAAAAACGGATACGCATATTGAGTTGGACATGAAAGATGCCGATTGTGTGACGTACCACCCGACTAAACCCTACGTTTATACGGTTGATATTCTGGGTATGGCCCTCCACCGCATCGACACCGAAAACGCAACAGACACCAAATTATCCATCTACTATCGACCAACTGCGATTACATATTATAACGACGAACTATACGTCGGCTATGGGAGCCAAGGGTATATCGATATACTGGATGCAACCACGCTGACCGCGAAAGACCGCCTGATGACCAACACCATTTTCGGGGATGTGGCTATTGGTAACGATGGGTTTATCTATACGAGCGGCAATCGATTTGCCAGAAGCTTTTCAAGAGAACCAGGCAAGCCATTTGTATCCCAATACAAATCTTATAATGGGTATTTGACCATGAACCCTGTTTCAAATTCGTTTTATTGCACAGACTATCGCGCTCCCAGCATTCTACGCAAATCTTTGTACGCAAATGGCATCGTGACAGACGCCTATACCTCTAGTTCCTTTTATTCTCCATATCCGTATGCAACCAATCGAATATCGCCTGATGGTCGTTATATTTTTAATGGTTCTGGAAGGATATTGACATGCAGTGACACACAATCGGATGACATGAATGCATACTCCAACCTTGGCGGGGAGTTTAATGACCTGTGTTTTGATCATGCAAACAAAAACTTCTATGCAAGCGTTGTGCAAAGAAATCCTGACGACAAATATGATATAACCAGCCAAATCATACAGTATGATTGCAACACACTAGAAAGCATCGCCTCCTACGAGACATACGGCGTCGAGCGTTCTATATACTTTAAAAACGATGCACTTGTCGTGCTCTCGTGGTTAGACAATCGCTTTTATATAGAAACGATTGATACGAAGACCCCGGCCGACATATTTGCAAAGACACTTGTAACCACCGCATTAACACGAACGGGCAACAAACTCAATTTGAACATACAGCAAGCATACCCCTCGATTGTTTATCATCCGACCAAGCCGTATATATACATGACAGATAACTCTCATCATGCTGTTTGTTTGGTTGACAAAGAAAAGGCCTTGGAAACAAAGCTTGCCACCCACTATGAGCCAACCGCTCTTTCGTATCATGGCGATGAACTATACATTGGCTACGGCGACCAAGGGTGGATCGACATTGTCGATGCCGACACACTGGCGTTTAAAGAAAAGATTGTCACCAAGGCTACTTTTGAGAGCATGGCAGTCGGAAATGACGGATTTATATACATAGACAGTTCGCGCGGGTTTATCGGTATCAATCGAACTACCCATGAAGATTCGTATGCGAATCCCAACAGAGATTGGAACGGGAATTTAACAGCTTCCCCACTATCCAACACACTATATGTTACGTCATGGTTGAAATGGCCCTCTTCCTTATACAAGCTGACCTATGCCAACGGCAAAATAACATCATCGAAAAATACCGCCGAGACCTATAGTGGCACACTTAGCGATATCAATAAAATTTCTCCTGACGAAAAATATATTTTTAATGGTAATGGTGCTATTTTCATCTCCAGCGATGGACAGCCCGATGATATGAAATATCTAGGCCAATTGCCAGTTAAATATGGTGTTGACTTTGCCTTTGATTTAGACCACAACAGCGTGATGACAGCAGAGGGCACCAATATCATCTACACCTACGACTATACAACGCATGAGAAGACAGGATTTCTGAAAGCCGACGGAGAAGTTGTGAGCCTACGCCTAGAGAGAAATGATATCGCCGCCATCTGCCGACTAGACGGAAAGTATTTTTTGGCATCATACGATACTGCTTCCTTCCAGTCTAACAAGAGTTTGGGTATACAACTGCGCACGGGAGATAAGATTACCCTGCAACTTGGCGGGAGTATGCAATTAGAACCTCACTTGCAGTATAGTGACGGTACCAGTATTGACTTGACGGACGAGGCGAGCTATCTTTCAAGTAATCCAGACGTGGCAGACGTTTCTCCTTCTGGGTATCTATATGTCAAATCTTATGGTACTGCGACGATTACGATCCATTGGGGTGACGAAACAAAAGTAGTACATGTTTCTGTTCAACCCATTTTATCCACTGTAGACATACCAAACGGAACGCTTTCACCATCATTTGATAGCGCCACACAAGAATACACGTTGGTTCTTCCGCCGAATACAACAAAACCAGCGGCAATAATGGGTGTTCTTCCTTACTATTCGAATGACAAAGTAGACGTATTCCCTGCCCAGTCGCTAAAGGATAAGACTGTGATCAGGGTAACGGCGGCAGATGGAACATGTTTTACTGATTACTCATTTGGGTTTGAGATTTCACAATACATTGAATCTGCCCATCCCTATGCAAGCAATTGCCATGATCAATGGATATACACAGCCGAAAATCCACTTGATACGGTTAATCTAACGTTTTCTTCCGACACGTTTGTAGGTATCGGCTTTGGCTATATCTATATAACGGATGCGAATGACGTAGATATAGCGGGTAGCCCCTTCACAGGCAATAAACTCGCCGGTAAAACCGTACACATATCAGGTGGAACTGCAAAAATAAGATTGACGTCATATGGTAGTGTGACGGGATATGGTTTGAAAATCACCGATATTACCACATCAGTGGTTGGTGATGGCGGCGGCGGTAGCGGTGGCGGCGGAACCATCATCATCAACACCAATCATGACTTTCAAGTAAACGCCTTGCCAATTGTCGACAACCTCGGCAAACCATTTTCCAATTTATCGAGCACCATCAACGTCAATGCCAACATCAAAAACATCTCTGCCACCACAAAAAACGTCTCTCTGTACATGACCCTTTTGGATGCAGACGGAAAAACATTGGATGTGCGTTGCGTGAAGAAGGCACTCGCGCCGGAGGCTACCGAAGACATAGCGGGAAGCATTCCGGTTGACAATAGAGTCGCGGCCGTGCGCGTATTTCTATGGGATAGCGCAACCCAACAGCCGATTGTAACAAACGTAGATATACACAAAGAAACAAGCAATTAAAACCAAGCCGATAACCCACCAATGAATCTGTAAGGAGTGCTTTGAACATGAAGAGACAACGGTTGTTCCTTTCGATCATCGCCGCCATAACGTTCGTCTGCACAGGTATACACACTGTGCAGGCAACAGACGGCAAACCCGTACAAACCATGACATCAGCAGAAGACAGCCTCAAGGCGAACGATAAACAAAAACTATCCGGCGGCGATAACACCTTTGTCATAAAAGCCGATGGCTCCCTGTGGGCATGGGGCGGCAATGCGTACGGCCAGTTGTCGTATACGCCGGTCCTAGACAAAACCGTTCCAGTCAAAATCATGCAGAATGTTGCGGCCGTTTCCGCGCGGGATCACGTGCTGGCGGTGACAAAGGACGGTTGGCTTTGGGCGTGGGGCAGAAACAATTATGGGCAGGTCGGCATTAAAAAATCTGAAAAGCAGACGAACCCTGTTCTTGTGCTGACAGGCGTGACAGCGGTTTCAACTGGTGATTATCACAGCATGGCGCTGCAAGATGACGGTTCGCTATGGACATGGGGCAACAATTATTATGGACAATTAGGCAATGGCACAAACGTCGACTCGGATACACCCCGGTGCTATATGAACGATGTTGTAGGCTTTGCCGCCGGAAATGACCACTGTCTAGCCGTCAAAAAAGACGGGAGCGTCTGGGCGTGGGGTCGAAACGACTGCGGACAGATTGGCAACAATACAAAAACGCACCAATATACGCCCGTAAAAATCATGGACGATGCTTCCTCTGTTTCTGCTGGCTACAACTTTAGCCTGGCGGTGAAAAAAGATGGCAGTATCTGGGCATGGGGCAAAAATGACCGCTACCAGCTTGGCGACAATACAATCGTAGACAAGAGCCAACCGGTCAAACTATCGGGGCCAGACAACGTTTACTTTGCGTCAGCTGGCTACAGACACAGCCTTGTGCTCCGAAATGACGGCTCTTTGTGGAGTTTTGGCGGGGGTACGTTGGGTCAACTTGGACTTAGCAAAAGCGTAGACGTCCCTGTGCCGACAAAAGTGATGGAGGATGTATCCTACGTTAGCGCAAATGTGAATCATAGTCTGATTGTAAAAGCGGACGGCTCTCTCTGGACGTGCGGCTCGAATAGCAATGGACAGCTAGGCTTTGGCACCGTCGGTTCCAACAGCTACGAAAACACACCCACAAAAATAATGGAAGCGGGCGCTGTGATCTCGCCATCGGCATCTACGGGCGCCATTGTACGGGCGTCTGCCAATCTTCTTAATTTGTTGTCGGGCGAAATCGGAACCGTGACCGTAACTGCAAACCGTGCGGTGACTGCCGTTGCACTGATCGACGACGCCAACCATTGCATCGCCAGCTCAGATGTCTACACCGAGGGTGGCATCGATAACCATATCTTTGCGATCAAATGGGCACCGCTTCACCCCGGCACAAAGAAATTCTACGTGTGCCCAAAGCAGGCAGACGGAACGCTTGTTTTGGCTGATAAGTGTGCACTTGCGGCACTACCAACCGTTTCGGCTCGTGATCTTTTGCTCAATAAAAACGACAGTGGAAAATTGACCCCCCTTGACCAATTGATATATGGGTATGGCTACACCCACTATTTATATAAATTTGTCGCGACAACAAGCGACAAGTGTCAATTCTTGCTAACGGGTCAAGATAAAGGCATGAAGCTCTACCAATACATAGACCCCGCCCAAGAAGCCTCTACCGAATTGGCGTCGGGTACAAATTTCACGTTCTCTCTTACAGAAGGTCAGACCTATTATCTCTTGGTGTATCAAACCGGAACCGAACCACCGAAGGGTTCCTTTTACCTCACAACAAGCTTTGGCGAATGCGACTTTTCAGAATTCAATATGGCGACGGCCACGAGTGACGTGTTAAATCCAGGGCGCGGCTTTACCCTCCCGATTCCGAATAACGAAACGGCACTGGATACAGGTGGATTTAATGCAATGGCAATCGCGTATTTAGCAGGATGGCAGGGTGCTTTATTGGAGAGCCACGACCCGTACCCCACCACAAATGCGCAAATCAGGTATAACCCGCTCCCGCCAGACAACCATGTGCAAGAAATTTTATTTTTGCCTTCCAGAGCCGATGCTCTTGACAATGATGCAATAAAATCCGCCATTATAAAATTTGGCGGTGTCTCTTCAGGCTTTATGGTCAACCATGCGTTTTTCACAAATAATGATACAAACTATTATATGCCTGAAAGTGCGGCAGACGGTAGCGGACATGCCATTACGATCGTCGGTTGGGATGATGCCTACGGGGCTGGTCATTTTATAAAAACGCCGCCCGGCAATGGTGCCTTTATATGCAAAAACAGCTGGGGCAGCAGAAGTGGAGACAATGGTTTTTTCTATATTTCCTATTATGACAAAGGGTTGGGCTATGACACCAACACCGTTTTCAATAACGTGGAAACAGCCACAAACTATAACAAAATATACCAGTACGATCCACTCGGCTACACCACCACGAGCGGCTATAACAACCAAGCGTTTTTTGCCAACGTCTTTACAACAAGCACGGCAAAGGAATCGTTATCGGCTGTTTCATTTTATACGCTTGACGCGGGTATATCTTACGAAGTGTATGCCATCAAATCCTATACGGATGCCAATTCATTAAAAAATATCGGCGCACCCTTACAGACCGGCACGTTTTCGTATGCGGGCTATCACACGGTTTCTTTGGATACACCCATTGCCCTTGCACAAAGCAGTTCTTTTGCCGTTGTAGTCAAATTGGCAAAGGCGGGGCAAATGGTAAAAACCGCAGTTGAAATGCCCTACACCTATGCATCAAATGCAAGGGCAAACCAAGGCGAGAGTTTTATCAGCGGAAATGGTACGAGTTGGCTCGATATGACATCTGTCGCCGCCAACACCAATGTGTGCCTAAAAGCCTTCACAGAAACAACCGACAGCGGGACAAACCGTTTGGTGCAAGCCATTGACAATGCGGCAAGACCGTATACAGACAATACGGTATATTCGTTGCAAGACGTATTGCAGATGACCGCAACAGACCTAAACCCACGATTTGTCGACTACATCAACCATAATGGAGACAACACCGCCAGACTTCGTCTGCAAGAAGACCAATCCTATGGTGTAGGACTTGTGCCTTCGCCCATTTTAACGAAGGCGAGCGGCACTGGGTCCGCCCGCGTGGCGTTGCCAGCACAATATGACTTGCGTGATCAAAATGCGGTGACCAGTGTAAAGAACCAAGGCGCTTACGACGACTGCTGGGCGTTTGCCGCCTACGGCTCCCTTGAAAGTTGCTTTTTAAAACAATTGTCGCCCCAAGGCGTCCATCTATTGGGTGACAATGCAGATTTTTTACAACTCAACTTTACAGATGCCGACGGACACACCTTAACACATCTCACGGCAGATTCGCTTCACGTAACAGGCAAAATCATCGTGCCCGAAACGGCACAGGCCAAAACCGAAATGACCGCCATTGTTGTCGTCAAGAAAAAGGATGGCACCCTCCTTCATATGGCGCAACAAGCCGTCCCCCTATGGGATGGCATCGGCAACGTTGACCTCTCGCTTTCGCTACCCGACAATACCGCCGGGCAATACCAAGCGGACGGTTGTTTTGCGGAAGTATACGTGTGGGATTCGCTCCCTCATATGCAATCTTACCGGGCGGCAGAAGTTTTTCAATAAACAAAAAGAACCGCGCGATGCGCGGTTCTTTTTGTTTATTTTCGTAGCCGAAAAGATTCGACCATCGTCTTGAGTGTTTCCGATTGGCTTGAGAGTTCTTCTGAAGCCGCCGCTGTTTCTTCTGACGTGGCGGTGTTTGCCTGCACCACTTGGGATATTTGCATAAGCCCTATCCCCACTTGTTCGACCGCATTCTCTTGCTCTAAGCAAGAAGCAGAAATTTGGCCAACAATCGCGGACACTTCCTCAATGTTGTCAACAATTTTATTGAGGGATTCGGCTGTCTCCTTGGCAATTCTCGTTCCATCCTCTACCTTTGCAATCGAATCTTCGATTAGCGCTGTCGTTTCTCTTGCCGCATCTTGGCTTCTGGTGGCTAAACTTCTAACTTCATCCGCCACGGTGGCAAAGCCTTTGCCGTGGGTTCCCGCCCTTGCGGCTTCGATGGCGGCGTTAATCGCCAACAGATTGGTTTGAAACGCAATGTCATCGATCACCCTGATGATGCTTGAAATGTTGCGGGAGGACAGCTTGATATCGTTCATCGACTGGAGCATCGCGCCCATTTCTCGGTTTCCGAACTGTGCATTTTGCTTCGTCGTATCCGAAAGCGCATTGGCGCTTTTCGCACTGTTGGCATTGGCTTTCGCCTTATGGTTGATGGCTTCTATCGTTGTCGAAAGACGGTGAACAGACTCACTTTGCTCTGTTGCCCCGTGCGCCAAACCCATGCTACTATCTGATATTTGCTTCGCCCCCGACGACACTTGAACGGTCGCCGTATTGATATCCCACAGCACATCGTTTAATCTGTCTATAATCCGATTGATCGCTTCTTTTATTTCTGAAAAATCACCGATATATTCTCGCTCTATTTTCAGATTAAAGTTGTTATCCGAAAGTTGATTTAAAACATTTTTAATCTCAAGTATATAAGAGGCCAAGCTTGCGATTGTTGCGTTCAAGTCATTTTTGATTCGCAAGAAGCTTCCTTTGTAATCACCTTTTACACTGACTTGCAGGTTGCCTTCCGAGAATTCTCGCAAAACGACAGAGCATTCGTCAATCGGTGTGGCAACGGCATCTAGCAGTGTGTTCAAGCCACTTACCATCACCAACCATCCGCCCGATAGCGTTCCCACTGCCGCACGATTTTGCAACTCGCCCTGTGCGGCAAAGTGGATGAGGGTGTTGAGTTCTTTATCCACGGTTTTGAGGCGTGATAAAACTTCGTTGACCGTCTCTGTTAAAACGATTTTCTTGCCAGGAAGAACCTTAGGCGCGATGTTAAAATCACCTTCGCCAATTTTTTGTAGGGCACCGATGAGCAAAAGCATGTCTTCAATAAATTGGTCGTGTGCCGAATTCACCCTGACGGCTACTTTTCTAAATATGCCGTCGTATTTTTTTGCATCGATTCTGGAATCAATGTCGCCCGCATCTAGTTCATTCGCATTCATCGTTAAGTCTGCAACAAGCATTTGAATGGTGTCTGCTACGGTAGCAAAGGTTTGGGATACTGCCCCAATTTCGTCTCTCTCATTCGTTTGGAACGCAACGCCTCCCTCTCCATTTGCCAACCGTGCCGCCCCGTCGGCCATTTCTTTCAACGGCACGAGAATCGATTTTTTCACCAACCACCCAACAACGATGAGGATAACAAACCCCACCCCCAACGCGCCCATGGCTATTTTCATAGCTGTGTGCACATCACTTGTTATCTGTTGGTTGGCGGCCGCGATTTTATCCTCTTGCATGTCTTGTAGCGCCTGCATGGCATCAGATGTGGCAAAGAGTGTTGACAACATCTGCCCATTGACATCCATGTCTGTACTGCCTGCCCCTACAGAGACATTTGTTGATGTGTTCGCCTGCGTAGCCACTTTTAATATTGCCAAAAGCGTTTCCATCTTTTTTACGTTATCATATTCTGCCCCAGATGTGATGCCGCCGCTTGCCAAAACATCCAAATATTCATTTGTTTTTTGCTCTGCGGATAGAATGGCCGTATTGATTTCGGTAGAAGTGTCTGGGTGGCTTGCGGCGCTTCCACCGTTGGCACGCTCCAAAACGAGGGTGGCTATTTTGCCAACGTCGTTGCTGATTCCTGTCAAATCTCCCATTGGTGCGGTTATCTGGTTATATGATTTTGTGGCGGCGTGTGACAGCCGGTACAGGCTTGTACAACTTATACCGGTAACCATTGCGCCAACAATGCCCCCCACAAGCACCAGAAGCGACAAGCGAGTTGCGATTTTTAAATGTCTGATAAAAATCATCTCTTTTCGAGAGATGTGTGCAACAGATCGCGTTGCTTTTGTTGCCATAAACTTTGTTGCTCCATTTTTAAGGCCTTATAAAGAATTGGAGGTGCTTAAAACAACTTTGCGTGCGATATGATTGTACACGCTCTCATTATTTTACAAAGGTTAAGCGCTTAACGTTTGTACTCTATGATATGCAGCTTGTTTCTAAATGGTTCTACCCTGCTTTGCGCCATACAAGAACCTGTTGCAGCGCCAAGATATGCTGTATATTTCATAGCGGTTTGCTTACTCGTTAAGCGATAAAAATCCCCGCAATAGAACTGCGGAGATTTTCAGTGTCACTCTATTACAGGCCTCCATGATTGATTGGCCGCCCACTCGTTTAAATTATCTGTACCAAATTTTTTCTTTGATTCTTCAACCAGAGCAAAAGAATAAGCCAACTGCCGAGAAGAGTCTTCGGATTCTGTATGCTTACCCGTGTACGCAACTGTGTAAAAATCGCCTTTCTTCATAATGTTAAAGTCAAATGCAACCACACTGATAGACTTGCCGAGTTGCGCATTTTTCTTTGTTCCTTCAAAGGCGTAAACGCCAACACCGTTTATCTCATCGTCAGTCACTTCGTTCACTTTGACTGCTTGGAGCGTATAATCTGTTCCGGCCTGTGCAAGCGAATCAAAAAGATTCTCCATTTGTTCCTCTGTTAAATCTGCCCACCGCTCATCATAAAATTTCGCTTTCGCGCTATTTCGATGACCAAGTGCATCATAGTCTTCGCCCAAAACGACAGCCGCAACCGCTTCATCTTTGGACACATTTTCAATTTGTTGGGGGATACTGATTTGTTGATGATTAGCGTCGTTTTCGGTTATATTCCCAACTGGTGCTACGCTTTCCAAACCGGTTCGTGCCACTATAATAATAAAAACAGAAACAATGACTGCAATCGCACCTGTACATATCCCCGTTATGGCGAGCGACTTTTTACTAGAATGAATGGATAGTATGCCAAATATGACGGCCACTACCCCCACAACAATAGAAATTACAAGTGTAGGTATTAAAATCATGGAGATTATTCCCAAAACAATGGCCGCAATTGCAAATCCTTTTCTGTTATTCATATCATATCATCCCTTCATTGTACAAATCTTCTTAAAATTATAACATATGATAACGAAAATTGAAACCACTGTAATGGCATCTTTTCAATCATGTCGTTATTATATGCAACAAAAAGACACGCCCAAAATGGAAATACCCTCTATATATTTTGTGATAAATATAGCGAAATCAATTTATATTTTCGAATGTTGTTCATCTGGTACAATCGCCAACGTATACCCTAAGGGTTCTAATATTTTGAAAAGAGTATCGATTTGTGGTGTTGCTTTCATGCTTTCAAGCCTTGCCACCGCAGATTGCTTCAAGCCTGCCATTTCTGCCAATTGCTTCTGTGTGATGCCTCTCTGCTCTCTCGCCTCTATAATTTTACCGATCAACTGCACTTCAAATTCAATTTTGTTCTTCTGCTCTTGATTTATAAAATCGGGGGCATTCCATAAATCATTGAAGTTACTTCCCATCTATGCCACTCCTTTCGATATACTCTCTCATAGCGCGTATCGCTGTTTCTATTTCCCTTTTCGGTGTTTTCTGTGTCGTTTTGAAACAATGGGATAATAGAATGAATTTATGACCTATACAAAAAAAGAAAAATATCCTATCTCGTTGGGGTCTTAATTCCCATATATCACCATTTATATGTTTCATGTATGGTTCTCCGGCTCTTGTTCCATACTGTTGTAATACTTTGATATATGTCAATATTTTCTCAACTCTGATACGATCTGTTTTGCTTGTCTGCCCCTTGCTTTGAAGCTCTATAATAAATTCTTTTATCGGTTCATTTCCATTTTTATCTTGGTAAAATTCAACCTCAAACATTGCTATTATCCCCCCTTTCATATGATATAAAATAACAAATTCGTTATTTGCATCAATAACAAATTTGTTATTTTATATATTTTCCGATAAATACAAATGATTTTCTACTGCGTAACGCTTAAATATGAACAAAAAAATCTCATAGCGTAAGTGTACCGAGCGCAGTGAGGGGCTCGGATATTCTGATGATTTACGCAAAGTTATTCAAGTTGGTGTAAAAGGGTCTTTCCAAATTTGGGTGGGCGCTCAGTAAAAATGGCATAAAATCCTTGTAGCAGATTGGAAGAAAAGTGCCAACAGCACTAAGCCGCCAAATCCTGGGTTCTAGATTTTTTATCTTGATATTTAAGCCATTTTATAAGTTCCTGATTTCGATCATGAGAATAAATGCACACCTGCATGGAAGTTAATCCATAATGAAACCCAATTCTATCAATGACACGCAACAAATGGTTTTTACCTTCAGTACGACCATTTGTAATACGATGGATAAAAAAGTTCATTATGTATGGAAGCCAGTTTTGGACTGTATTAAGTATGTCATGCATTTCCTTAATACCTGAGGAAAGTACTTCCAATTCCCATTTCGAAAGGTAATCTAAGGCGTATTCATAATCCCTAATCCAATAGAAAGCCATCAATTCTTTCACAATAAAATATGACTTCTCAAGGCTTTTATCTACCCTCAAGTATAATTCGAGCCCATCCAACTCATCATTTGAAAGTTTGAAAACAGATGAGAGAAATAGCCTGGCATCCTTTTTATGGGTGCTTTTCATCTCTTCTGGATATGGTACCTTTTTTCTTACTGAGTCCATTCCAGATTCAGCTATTTTTATGGCATGGGGTGGATCAATTACGATCGAGGTATTTGGCAACGCTTCCGAAATAGCATCTCTGTACGGTCTCCACATATCTATACTCACAGCCGGCTATTCAACTTTTAACAGGTTGAATAGCCTTTTTAGGCTCACAATTTATAACTTTTATAATTTTTCAATTTCTTGGACTGACAATTTTGTGGCTTGTGAAATTTGTTCTATTGGTAGTTTCATAGCTAAAAGATTCTTAGCTATTTCAAATTTTTCCTGTTTTACTCCTTGGCTTATACCTTGATTTATACCTTTTTTCAAAGCTGATCTCATTCGAGAGTTCTCATCACGGATAGCCTTTTCTCTAGCGTCATACAAAATTTGCATTTCTTCGTCTTGGCTTAACCTTCTAAGCTCAACAACAGCTTTTTTTATTACTGGATTCTTTTCAGCTAACATGTCAAAGTCCTCCTCCTTCTCAGCACTTAAAAATTGCAACCACTCATATTTTTTGGTATTATCGGTGGTATTAGGAATCTTATGAAGCTCTAAAGTGTTAATTTCAACAATATCAGTAAATTTGATTCCTGTATCTTTCTCACGTAGTTGGAATACATTGTGATATTTCTTGCTGTCATTTACAATATCAAAATCAGCAATTACTATACTTATGGTCTTTTGTAAACTACTATAGCCTTCTCCAGACTTTAATTGAGTCACTAACATTTTT
>JAVBJY010000065.1:0-5916 GCA_031546735.1 Eubacteriales bacterium | reverse complement strand
CAAAGCACGGGTTGCCACCTCGGGCATGGCAAAGGCGCGGCAAAAGAAATTAGACAAGATGGACGTCATCGAACTATCGAGAGAAAAGCCAAAGCCGTCCTTCCTTTTTAAATATGGACGACTCCCAGAAAAGGTAATTTTCGAGACGGAAAATCTGGTCATTGGCTATGACGAGGCGCTGTCGAGACCTTTAAACCTAACCCTTGAACGTGGGCAAAAAGTAACCTTAATCGGTTCCAATGGCCTTGGCAAGACGACGCTCCTCAAAAGCCTGATGGGCGAGATCAAACCGCTAAAGGGTAGCGTTCACTTGGGTGCGCATCAGCTCATTGGCTATTTTGAACAAGAAGTGAAGGAAGCCAATTACAACACATGTATCGAAGACGTTTGGCAAGTGTTTCCAAGCTACACCCAATATGAAATTCGAAACGCCCTCGCCAAGTGCGGCTTGACCACAGACCAGATTGAAAGCAAAGTGTACGTGTTAAGTGGCGGCGAACAGGCTAAGGTGCGGTTGTGCAAGATCATGAACGATGAATCGAACATTCTCATCCTCGATGAGCCGACCAACCATCTCGATGTAGATGCGAAGAACGAGTTAAAAAGTGCCTTACAAAAATACAAAGGCACCATTTTGATGGTGTGCCACGAACCCGAATTTTACAAGGACATCTCTTCTGACGTTTGGGATTGTAGTGACTTTACACGGAAGTAATAAGTTACAGTCCGATGCCCTTGTGAAATTTGAAAATCATTTGACAACGTTGCATATAATCGCTATAATCAAAGTATGATAGAAAAGAGAGAGTGCTACTAACACTCTCTCAAATGGCTACAACCGCAAGGTATTGGCTAAACTTTATTCAAGTTGTCAAAAGAATAACCACCACGCTTGTTTGGGCAGGGGTGGTTATTTCTTTTCGGTCAAAAAAATAACGATTTGAAAAACTAAAGCTATTAGCGCAACAACGAAAGTCATTGCTGTAAATACAGGGTCGGCTACATAATTAGTATCACTTTTGTTTCGGAAAATACGCAGGGTTAAGCGTTTTTTCGAAACAAATTAGTGATACTTATTATGTAACGATCCCATAACTAAAAATAACGTTAGAGTTTCAGCCATTGGTATCACCCCACTTTCGGAGTTTAACCAATCCCCTGCTTATGTAGTTAACTGATTATACCATGCGAATATAAAATCTCACAAGACATTCTATCGCAAAATTAAATGTGCTGTTTGACGAGCCTCCAGACAACGGACGCACGTTATGAATACGGCGATAAAAAAGAAGGATAAATACAAAAACCATCTCGTGCTCTGTGACGGAGCATATACCCGAGTTGCGTTTTTCGTATTTATCCTTCTTCTTTTTTTATAAATTCCATGTCATGCATGAAAAGCGCTATCTTGACTTGTTGCCTGCGCAAAAATCAAGGGGCAAGGGGCGTGTCCACGATCTTATCCTTTCTTCTAGCACCAGTTCTCTAAGGCAGCACAACCTATGGTTTAAAATATCTTGCTTAACAAGAAAAAGAGCACAGTATCGTTTCCATACTCTGCTCCCATTCGTATTTATTGAAGTTCTTGTATTTCGCTTTCGGATAGTCCTGTCATCATAGTAATGCCTGAAATAGGAATATTGCGGGTTAGCATATTTCTGATTAGTTCCGCTTTACCCTCTGCCTTACCCTCCGCTTTTCCCTCTGCTTTGCCTTCTACCTTACCCTCTGCTCTGCCTTTCTGTTCAGCATATTTCAATCGAGAAATTTCATCACGTTTAGCCTTTAGCTTTAACTCATAGACTTCTCTTGTCAATTTATCTTGGCTTAACGTTTCAAGCTCCTCATATGCTTTCTGCAACATGGGACTCCGTTCTGCTAACATTGTGAATTCCTCCTTTCGTTTGGCTTTGAAAAACTGTAGCCAATAAGATAAATCTGTGTTGTCGCTCAACTGTGGCAATTTCATTAGTTCCAGCGTGTGGATTTCTAAAATATCAGTAAATGTTGTTTGGGTGTCCTTGTCATGTAATCTAAATATATTATGATATTGGTCGTTTTCCTTGATTAGCTCAAAATCAAGAATGACAATGCTGATTACTTTTTTTATTTTCTCGTAATCCTCGCCTTTGCCTATCTGTTCTGTTATCATTTTAGATGTGTAAAAGACAATTCTTTCTCTAAGTTCAGAAGAAGGCGCGACTTGCACCTCGACATCAATAATTTTGCCACTTTTCGTGTACACCTTAACATCAAGTATACCGACTTTATCGTCCTTTTCTTCCGCCTTTAAATTCGTATCTGTGATTTCTAAACTATCAAAATCTGTATCGTCAATATTTAAAACTGATTTTATAAAAGCCGATAAGATATCTGTGTTTTTAGGATTTGCAAAAATGGCCTTAAAAATAATATCAACCAACGGACTTAATAACTCTATGCTTTCCATGAAAAACTCCTTTGTGCTTTATGATTATAGTATATCACTTTTTGCGCAATTTGATAAGGATTTTTCAGGTTACAGTTGCTTTTCCCGCGCGATTTCACGGCGTTTTAAATACTTCGCCAGAAACAACTTGCACGTCGCAAACACAGGCACCGCCAACGCCATACCAGGTATACCAAAAAGCGTTCCAGCTACAGAGAGGGCAATCAGCACCATTGCCGGGCTTAATTCCACACTTTCGCCCACCACCTTTGGCGCAATAAAGATACTGTCTATTTGCTGTAACGCAAGCATCAGCGCACCCGCGTATAAGGCTTGTATTGGCTCTCCGCTAATAAGCGCAACCGACACAGCCAGAACAAGACCCATGATAGCGCCAAAATATGGAATGATGTTAGAGAACCCTGAAACGATACCGATCAAAAATGCAAACTCTACGCCGATCACCTTTAACCCAATCGAGATCAAGCATGCCATGATACAGGCATCTGTCAATTGACCTCTAATGTAGCCAGAAAACACAGAGCTGATGTCCATGAGTGTGTTACGCGTTATGGTATTGACTTTTTTTGAGAAAAAAACGTCCGATATATGTGCCATTTTCTTTTGAATCAATTCTTTGTCTTTGATAAAATAGAAGGCAACAACCGCGCCGATAAAGAAATTCACAAACCCACCGCCGATAGACTTTGTTATGTCTACGATGCCGACGCCGATGCCCTTTAGAAAATCTGTAAACGCGTATACAACCTCTTTTGCGATATCCGCAATATATGTATAGATGCCCCATTGTACCAAGTTTTCTTCCAATTTTCGATACGTGTCATAAAAATCATTAATCGACTGGCTGACGAAAAGAGCAAAGCTCTCCACAAAGTTGTTTCCGCCATACTTGGACACCTTGGAATAGATCGACATGCACGCCAATGCGATAACAGCCAAGATGCACAGATAAGAAAGCGTGGCACCAGCCGTTCTCGTTCGAAACTCTGGCACCTTCCGCTCCTTCTTCTTTTCTTTTATAAATGGCAACCGAAATGATTTTAAGTGCTTGCCATGAAAGGCTTCGTACTTCACTTGAAAAAATTCTGCAACCGGGTCTAGCAAATATGCAATGATAAACCCGATTACAACACAAGAAAACAAACTGAAGATTGACCCAATAATGCCTGTCAAGCCACCATAGAATTTATCCATGTTGGTGACGCCGTACGCAAACATATCGACAAATTGATTGAGTGCATAAATCACAACCACCGTTACCACGACATGAAACGAAATTTTTATATATCTTTGATCCCAAGGCAATTTCAAAAGCAACTCACCTCAACTTCTCTAGTATTATTTTTAACATCTCCCACGCTCTTTCAACCGAATCGAGAGCAACGCGTTCCATCGGCGTATGAATATCTTGGATGGTCGGCCCGAACGAAATCATGTCAATTCCTTCGATCTTTTCCGCAAATACACCGCATTCAAGACCAGCGTGAATGATATCAATAATCGGTTCCGCTTCAAACTTTTCTTTGTATACTTGTTTAAATAAATCGCGGAGCACCGAATCTTGCTTGTATGCCCATGCAGGATACTCGCCTTTTGTGATGACGGTGCCACCGATCATTTCGCCAATCATCCTGATTTTATCCAGCACCATATACTTTCTGGTGGTGACGGACGAGCGAATCGCCGAAACAAAAATCACTTCCGTGTCAGACATTTTGATAACGCCCAAGTTGCTTGACGTTTCGGGCAATGTTTTGATGTCGGTACTCATATGTTGGATGCCGTTAGGAATCAACAACGTCACAGCCAACAGCCCGTTTAGCGTCACATCTGCAAAGCACGTGTCAGGGCGCTCACATTCGCCGCACAAAAGCTGAATGTGTTGTTCTGTATTTTTATATTCGACATTGAGCATGTCTTCGAGTTGTTTGATGCATTCTTTCACGTCTGCGACGTGCTCCGACTTGACCGACAGAACCGCCTCCGCTTCTCGCGGTATGGCATTATCTTTCGCACCGCCCCATACAGATGACAGTTTGACAGAATACGTCTCACCTATTTTTCGAAGCGTTCTGCCCAAGAGGATATTCGCGTTGGCACGTTCTTTGTTAATCTCGATGCCCGAGTGCCCGCCCTTTAACCCTTTGATCAACAAAGAAAACGACGAATACGACTCATCTAGCGTCTCTCGTTCGATAGGCAGATGGATTTCGGCGCGCATGCCACCGGCACAGCCGCATGTAAAGACACCCTCTTCTTCCGAGTCTATGTTTATTAAGATTCTTCCGTCTAAACGCGTCGCGTCAAGGGCAACTGCGCCTTCCATGCCGATTTCTTCCGACGTGGTAAACACAGCCTCCAGAGCGGGATGTTCAATATGAGAGGAATCTAAAAGTGCCAGACACATCGACACACCGATGCCGTTATCCGCACCCAATGTCGTGCCGTCTGCGCGAAGAATGCCATCCTCTACAATTAATGTGAGACCGTCTTTCTCGAAGTCATGGTCGACGCCTTTGTTCTTTTCGTTTACCATGTCGATATGAGATTGAAGAATAACCGGACGTGCCACCTTGCCACCATTTGTTGCTGGTTTTTTTATGATGACATTCCATGCATTGTCTTGATGGAAAACCAACCCTCGTTGTTTTGCAAACGACACCAAATAGTCACTGATCTGTTGCTCATTGCCCGAACCTCTTGGAATGCTAGAAATTTCCTCGAAAAAACCAATTACGCCCTTCTCTCCCATACGATCAAACGCCTCCTAAACGATATTCTAATTTTTAAAACTATGAATGGGTGCCGGTATACGACCGCCACGCTTGATAAAGGCTTCGCAGCTTGCATCGTTTACAGCCATAATCGGCGCATAGCCCAAAAGACCGCCAAACTCGACCACATCGCCAATTTGTTTGCCGACGACGGGTATAATTCTAACCGCTGTCGTCTTGTTGTTTACCATGCCAATGGCCATTTCGTCTGCAATGATGCCCGATATGGTAGAGGCTGGCGTATCGCCCGGAATGGCAATCATGTCAAGCCCAACCGAACAAACACAGGTCATCGCTTCCAATTTTTCGAGCGACAGTTTGCCCGCCTGCACCGCTTCAATCATTTTTTGATCTTCACTCACAGGGATAAACGCGCCACTTAGCCCGCCCACATAAGAAGAAGCCATGATGCCACCTTTTTTTACGTTATCATTTAACATGGCGAGAGCCGCCACCGTTCCCGGTGCTCCCGCATATTCGAGACCCATCTCGATAAAGATTTCCGCGATGCTATCGCCGACGGCGGGCGTCGGTGCGAGAGACAAGTCGATGATGCCAAAGGGAACGCCCAATCGTTTAGACGCCTCTTGTGCCACCAGTTGCCCTGCCCTTGTGATTTTAAACGCGGTCTTTTTGATTGTTTCGCACAGCGTCTCAAAGTCGGCACCGCGCGCACTTTCAAGCGAGCGCTTG
>JAVBJY010000082.1:0-10423 GCA_031546735.1 Eubacteriales bacterium | reverse complement strand
CGACGCCCATGTGTTTGAACTCATCGCCCAAGCCAAAACAGAAGGCGTGTTCCAACTGGAAAGCACGGGCATGAAGCAGTTTTTAAAGGAATTAAAAGCGGAAAACATCGAAGATGTCATCGCGGGCATATCCCTATACCGTCCGGGTCCAATGGATTTTATCCCCAAATATATCAAGGGGAAGAACAGTAAAGATGATATTTCTTATACCCACGAGCGACTAGAGCCGATTTTAAAAGCGACGTATGGCTGTATCGTTTACCAAGAACAGGTCATGCAGATCTTCCGCGAGTTGGCGGGTTATAGTTTGGGGCGAAGCGATCTTGTGCGTCGTGCCATGAGTAAGAAAAAAGCAGACGTCATGGCGCTTGAAAAAGAATACTTTGTCAATGGAATCGGTGACGACATTCCAGGGTGTGTCAAAAACGGCATCCCGAAAGAAAGTGCCTTGCGCATCTTCGATGAAATGACCGACTTTGCAAAATATGCATTCAACAAATCCCATGCGGCGGCATACGCTGTCATTGCATACGAGACCGCGTGGCTTAAATATTATTACCCAGTAGAATTTATGGCGGCGCTGATGACAAGTGTCATGGATTTTACGGCAAAAGTAGCCGAATATATTGGGGAATGTAGAAAAATGGGCATCGACTTGTTGCCGCCTGATATCAATGAAGGCTTTGCGCATTTTAGTGTCTCAGACAAAAGAATCAGATTTGGTCTTGCCGCCATCAAAAATGTAGGACGCGGCAACATCGCTGCACTGGTGAAAGAGCGAGAAGAAAATGGTCCCTACACGTCGATGACCCAGTTTTTAGACCGATTGGATGGGCAATTAAACACTCGTTGCATCGAAAGCTTGATAAAATCCGGTGCATTTGATACACTAGGCGGCAGGCGGGCACAATACATGGACGTATACAAGCGCATCGCCAATAACATCGGCAATTCCAAAAAAAGAAATTTAGAAGGGCAGATGAATCTGTTTGAATTTTCGGCAGAAGAGGGCAGTGATCTATTAAAAGACGACCTGCCAAACAAGGAAGAATACGATTTCAACCATATTCTCGCCATGGAAAAAGAGATTTTGGGTGTTTATTTGAGTGGGCACCCTCTTTCGAAATACGAAAAGGTATTAAGCCAATATGTCAATTGCAAAAGCACTGCGTTCTTAAGTGCCGACGACGAGGTCATGACGCAAGAAAAGGCGGTACAAGATGGCGACAAAGTCGTCATCGGTGGCATCATCATGACCAAGACTATCAAGTATACAAAAAACAACAATGTCATGGCCTTTATTACGATTGAAGATTTGTATGGCGCGGTAGAGATCATCTTGTTTCCCAATACTTATGCGGTGTGCCAAGGGTTTGTAAACGAGGATGCGGTTGTTTTGATCGAAGGGCGGGCGAGCATAAGCGAAGACAGCCAGTCCAAAATCATCTGCGAAAAAATAAGAAGCTATGATAGCCTGAAAACGTTGTGGCTTAAAATCACAAAAGATTCGAGCGAGACAGTTGCCTCTGTGACAGGGCTGTTAAAACCATACAAAGGCTACACGCCTGTCATCATCTATCACGAATCAGAGGCAAAGAAATACACAGCCTCCGAAAAAAATTGGGTCAACGTCACCGAGTCTATGCTAGAAAATCTAAAGAAGGTGTTAGGAAATGATGCAGTTGTTGTTCGGTAAGGCGCATCGAGGCGTACACGATGGATAGAAACGCATTTAAAGCGGCGTTTCGAACGTGTATGCCTGTTATACTCGGGTATCTTCCGGCAGGGTTTGCCTTTGGCTTGATGTTTACGGCGGCAGGCTTTCCCTTTATTCTTGCCATTTTTATGAGTCTGGTGATTTACGCTGGTGCCGGGCAATATATTGCCGTTGGTTTTTTTGTGGATGATGTGAGTCTGGTGCAAATGGCGCTGTTGACATTTTTAATCAACTCAAAGCATTTGTTTTATGGGTTGTCTCTTTTGGAGGAGTTTAAGCGCATCGGGCAAGCGCGCCCGTATATGATCTTCTCTTTGACAGATGAAACCTATGCCATCTTAACCGGCACCACAACACCCCAAGGCGTCGATCAAAACAAATACATGTTTTATATCGCATGCATTGATCACCTCGCATGGATTACAGGCACAGCGCTTGGTGCCTTATTTGGCACCATCGTCAAGTTTAATACCCAAGGGCTTGACTTCGCTATGACGGCGTTGTTCCTCGTCATCTTATCAGAACAGATAAAGAAATTTCATACAAAATATCCATTCATCATTGGCTGTGTATCTGCCATTGTTGCCGCTCTTTTAATCGGCAAGCCCAATATGTTATTGGGTGGGTCTATACTTTCGGTTGTTTTGTTGATCGTCTTTAAAAAAAGGATAGAAAAATATGACCTATGACAGAATGTTACTAGCGATTGCGATGATTGCCGCCATTACCTTTTCCACGAGGCTACTTCCGTTCTTGATTTTTGGAAAGGGCGGGCAACCATCAGAAGTGGTTGTATACTTGGGGAAGTATTTGCCGCCGGCTATTATCTGCGGCATTATTGTCTATTGCTTCAAGGATGTGCACTTTCTCTCGGGCACATACGGCATACCAGAGATTGTTGCGGTTTTGGCTGTACTGCTGTTGCACCGCCAGTTTAAAAATACAATGATTAGTATTTTTTGTGGAACAGCTTTATATATGATTTTGTTGCAGTTATTATAATATTATGAAGAAGGGTTTGATTTTTATGGAAGAAGGAAACAAAATTAAAAAAATTGGCGTATTGACAAGTGGGGGCGATGCGCCGGGTATGAACGCCGCCATTCGGGCGGTGGTACGTACAGCCGTATACAACGGCATTCACGTGACAGGCATTAGAAAAGGCTATGAAGGGTTGCTCGGGGGGGATTTTTTAGAACTCGACCAGCGCAAAGTGTCCGATACAATTTACCGCGGCGGCACGATGCTTCTGACGGCACGATGCCCCGAAATGATGACACCAGAAGGGCAAGCAAAGGCGGCCAATATCTGCAAAGTTTTGGGATTTGACGCACTGGTTGTGATCGGCGGCGACGGTTCCCTAAAAGGCGGCCAGCACCTATCTAAATTGGGCGTAAACATCATCGGCATACCGGGCACCATCGACTTAGATTTTGATTGTTCAGACTACACGATTGGGTTTGATACGGCAGTCAATACGGGGATGGACGCCATTAGCCGCATACGCGACACATCGACCTCGCACGAGAGATGTAGCGTTGTGGAAGTGATGGGGCGTGCGGCAGGCTACATCGCGCTATGGTGCGGTTTGACAGGCGGCGCTGAGGAAGTTTTGGTGCCAGAGCATCCGCACATCGATAAAGATGCTGTCTTAAAACAAATTTTAGAGAATAGAAGCAAAGGCAAAAAACATAATTTGGTCATTGTGGCAGAGGGAACTGGTCAGACAGCAGAACTCGCAAAACACATCCAAGAATTAACGGGCATCCAAACAAGAGCGACCATATTGGGGCACTTGCAAAGGGGCGGCACGCCGACCGCAGTCGATAGAATGCACGCCTCGATGATGGGCTATGAAGCGGTTCAAGCGCTCATCGCAGGCAAAAAAAATCGAGTCATCATTTACAAAAATGGTCACTATACAGACATGGATCTTACAGAAGGATTGGAATTTAAAAGAGAATTCGACAACAAGCTCTATGATGTCATCAAGGTACTCGCCATTTAGCACGAGCACTGTCGGTGATGTATGATCCGATATTTTAAAAACAGAACACACACTATTTGAAGGATAAAAGGGGTATATATATTATGAACGTAAATGTATTAAAAAGAACAAAAATTGTAGTAACATTAGGTCCTGCAACAAACGATATCGAAACGATTAAACAACTTTTACGAAGCGGCATGGATGCGGCCAGAATCAACTTTTCTCATGGCACCTACGAATCACATGAAGTCACCATTAAGTTGTTGATTCAAGCAAGAGAGGCACTAAAAATGCCAATTCCACTTATACTTGACACCAAAGGTCCAGAAATCAGAATCAGAAAATTCAAAGAAGAACCAGTTTATTTGGAACAAGGCAAAACATTTATACTGACCACCGATGATATCGAGGGCGATGTGACCAGAGTAAGCGTTACCTATAAAGATTTACCGAACGACTTGAAGAAAGGCGCTCGCGTCTTAATCGACGACGGCTTGATCGAATTGGTGGTGACCAATATTGCCAACAAAGAAATCGAATGCCGAATTATCAATAGCGGCTTCTTAAGCTCTAGCAAAGGGGTCAATATACCGGACGTTTACGTCAACTTGCCTTCTTTGACACAAAAAGATATCGAGGATATTAAATTTGGTATTAAAATGGGCGTTGATTACATTGCAGCGTCGTTTGTACGCTCTGCCAGTGACGTTGTGAAAATTCGCCAAGTGCTCGAAGAGAATGACGGCATGCACATCAACATCATTTCAAAAATAGAAAACCGCGAAGGTGTAAACAATATCGACGAGATTCTGGAAGTATCAGATGGCATCATGGTCGCAAGAGGTGATCTTGGCGTCGAGATTCCGCCGGAAGAAGTGCCACTTGTTCAAAAATTCTTGATCAAAAAGGCGAACCTAAAAGGCAAACCGGTTATTACCGCGACCCAGATGCTTGAATCGATGGTCAACAATCCACGCCCGACACGCGCCGAGGCAAACGACGTTGCCAATGCGATTTTCGACGGTTCGGATGCCATCATGTTGTCAGGTGAGACGGCAAAAGGCAAATATCCTGTGGAAAGTGTTACGATGATGGCGCGAATGGCGCGTGAGACAGAAAAAGCCATTGACTATGACAAAAAGCTGATGGGCAAGGCGTCACAGAGAGTGTCAAACATCACAAACGCCATTTCTCACGCAACCTGCGCAACGGCGGCTGATTTGAACGCAGCTTGTATCGTGGCCGTATCCAATTCTGGTTTTACTGTTTCAAAAATTTCAAAATATCGTCCGTCTTGTCCGATTATAGCTCTTACACCGCATGCGAGAGTGTGTCGTCAATTGAACATGTTATGGGGTTGTTATCCGGTTCTGTTTTCCGAAAAGTCCAAAGGTGCGACGGATTTATTCGAATTGGCCGTTTCAAAGGCGCAAAGCGAAGGGTTTGTTAAAAATGGCGACGTTGTCGTCATTGTAGGCGGAACACCTGTCGGCATTACAGGCACCACCAACACAATTAAAGTGCAAATCGCAGGCGATGTTATTGTAAAAGGCAAGGGCGTCGGCGACAAAGTGATCACCGGGCGGTCTAATGTCATTAAGGTAAAGCAAGAGGCTGAAAAGTTTTTTAAGAAAGGTGACATTTTGGTTGTAAAAGACACGGACAATGATTTGTTACCCTATATTAAAAAAGCGTCCGCTATGATCGTCGGTTCGGGCAAGCAAGATGATTATTCTCATGCCGAAACTGTGGCAAGGGCGCTTGATATCCCTATTGTTATCTGTGATACGATGGTCATTGATATTATCCCAAACAACGTTTTGGTGACAGTCGATAGTATCAAAGGACTTGTATATAACGGACATAAATCAAGCTAAAAGCGAAGGTGAGATTGTATTGAGCGAAAAAGTGGATGTGATTATTATTGGCGCAGGGCCAGCGGGTATCTATGCAGCGTATGAACTTACGAAGATAGCGCCCACAGCCAAGGTTGTCCTCATTGACAAGGGTGCCGATATTTACAAAAGACGTTGTCCTATTTTAGAAGGCAAAACGACGATGTGCCCCAAAGTGGGTGACGAGAGTAACTACTGCAAGCCCTCCTGTTCCATCACAGCAGGATTTGGCGGCGCAGGGGCGTACAGCGACGGAAAGTTCAACATCACAACAGAATTTGGCGGCTGGTTGCAAGACTATATATCACCGGGTGCCGTTCTCGAATTAATTTCTTATGTAGACGAAATTAATCTTTTGCACGGTGCAACGACAGACATCACAGACCCGATGACAAGCGCCGTTAAAGATATCGAAAAGCGCGGGTTTGGCGCGGGGCTTAAGCTTTTACGCTCACGGGTGCGGCATTTGGGCACAGAAGCCAACCTTGAAATTTTAAAATCGATCTATGAATATTTAAAAGATAAAATTGATATGAAATTCGGTAGCGAGGTGTTAAGCATCGATGCCGAAATGATAGATGGTCAGTACGTGGCCAAAGGGGTAACGCTTAAAAATGGCGACATCTATGTTGCCAATAACATAATGGTTGCGCCAGGGCGAGACGGTTCTAAGTGGCTGTCAGACGTGTTTAAGCATTACAACTTGAATATGCATAGCAACCAAGTGGACGTTGGGGTGCGGGTAGAGACGTCCGACGTCATCATGAGTGAGATAAACGAGCATCTCTACGAAGGAAAGTTTTTGTTTAATACCTCTGTCGGAACACAGGTCAGAACGTTTTGTAGCAATCCTTCGGGGCATGTCGTCATTGAAAATCATTCAGGCATCATGGCACCCAACGGGCACTCCTACAGAGACTCGAAGCTCGGCTCCAAAAATACAAACTTTGCACTTTTGGTTTCCCACAAATTCACAGAGCCCTTTAACAGACCCAACGAATATGCCATGGGCGTTTGCAAACGGGCCAACGACCTAAGCAATGGTGGCGTTATTGTTCAAAAATTTGGCGACTTGGTCAAAGGGCGGCGTTCCACCGCAAAGAGAATACGAGAAGGCTTCGTCGAACCGACGCTGAAGGAAGCCGTGCCCGGCGATTTGGGGCTTGTCATCCCATACAACACGATGATCAGCCTGATTGAAATGGTGCATGCCCTCGACAAGGTGACACCGGGGCTTGCCTCCGAGCACACATTGTTTTATGGTGTAGAAGCGAAGTTTTATTCGGCACGACCTGAACTCACCGAATGCCTAGAATCCGAAATCAAGGGCTTGTATTGCGGCGGCGATGGCGCAGGCATTACAAGAGGCCTTGCACAGGCAGGTGCGACAGGTATTTTGATTGCGCGTACGATGGAGCGTGACCTAAGTAACGGCAAATGATGTAAAGTGACAACGTAAAAATATTTGTTTTGTATATACTGCTTCTGGCTTGTGTGTTACTTAAAAGTGACACTGATGCCAGAAGCAGTATTAGTATACGCAGGGAGTTGATACAGAATGATTTCCATTGGCAGGAGCATTAGGTGGTACAACGATTCACTGAGCGCCCACCCAAATTTGGAAAGATCCGATGGTATCACCTCCTTTTTGTAAGAATTATCTATATAAAAAGAGCGGCAATTAGGAGTTAATCGCCGCTCTTGAGTTTATCTATTGAAAAGAAAAACAGATAATATATTTGTTTTCTATCAAAGCTCAACGTGTTTTATTGCCTTTAACTTCAACATATAGCTTGCTCCATATGGGGTAAGCTTCCAAAAGTTTTCCGCAACTTTACTATTGTAGAAACTGCCTTCTTCCATGATTAACCCAAGTGCCATTAACTGCACTTTAAGAGTGTTGAAGTCCTCTCCCAGAATATGATAATTCGTAATAGTAGGGTATACATTATTGGGGTGTTTAGATAAATAAAAATGTGTTACAAATGAGTCGAAAGTTTTTTTCATATCATTTTCACTACACTTAATTATTAAATGTGGTGCAACACACGAAAACAAGTCCTCCCAAGTAAGCTCTTCCGTGTATGTAATTGTTTTAGAAGTTTGCCTTGTAGGCTTGTAGTTGAAATATCCATCGATGGAAACCAAGTCTTTACCTTGTGCCAAGTCTTCAGTGTTTTTTGGAGCAATCGTTGAAACAGCATCTAATCGTTCCTTTAGCTCTGTGTTTTCTTTATTAAGACGGATAATTTCTTTCGATAGATATTCGTCAGTTGATACTTCGCTAGCTTTTACCCAACCTACAGCTGGGTGAGTTTTTTTGAGCTGAATTAAACTTCTTGATACAGCACTACCAAGTTCATGAGCAGTAGTCCAGTGCCTAACCATTTTTTTACTAACCAATGCTCGAAATTCGTCAAGTTTTTTACTGCTACCTTTATCTGTCTCTGATTTAGCTGTAGGAATTTGGCTAGGCTCCTTATGTAAAAATCCAATTATGGGTATGCCTTTTTCCAATGCATATTCATATTCCATCTGTGTATAACTTTTTTTTGAATCCCGATGAACAGAACCGTAACGCCCTGCAATGATTACGATATAGTAATCGCAATCATCTATTACACGTTTGATTAAATCCCATTGAGTATCATCAGATGCTTGAAATAATTCCATCCCTGCTGGAATACAATCTAACTCCAAGAGGGCTTGAATAACTTCTTTTCTTTCTTCTTCTAAATCTTTGTATGTTGAACTAATAAAGACTTGATATTTCTTTTCCATATGAGAATCCCCTCACGCAGTGTCAGAATTTAATGTTGCATAAAATATTACCTTTTATTTTATCATGTTCACTCTCTTTATGGAAGCAACTTCTATATAAAAAACGCGGTGATTATTATAATCGCCGCGCTTGAATTGTTGATTTGAGTATGCTATTCTTATTTTAGTGATAAAATCAGCATTTTACGATACTTGTAATCCTTACGTATACGTCGAACCGTGGCATGAATTATGACGAAAATTGTATGGAATTTGATTGTTTTATTATATATTTGGAGTGAGTAGATGAACATAAAAATAATACATATATTAGGGGCGTCTGGCTCTGGAACCACAACACTTGGAAAAGCAATATCAAATGAGTTTGGGTATACTCATTATGATACGAATGAATACTTTTGGTTGCCTACCAATCCGCCGTTTACAACTATACGCGAAAGAAATGAGCGCCAAAAACTACTTATGAATGATATAGATAAAGTTTCAAAAAGTGTAGTTACAGGGTCACTCTGTGGTTGGGGTGACATTTTAATTCCGCGATTTGACCTTGTTTTGTTTATTGAAGCACCAACAGAGGTTAGTATTCAGCGTTTACAAGAACGCGAATATTTAAGATTTGGCGACAGAATTTTACCAGCAGGCGATATGTTCCAAAATCATACAGAGTTTATTGAATGGTCTAAAACATATGATACAGCTGGAGTTGAAAGCAGAAGTAAGGTGTTGCATGATGAATGGTTAGGGCAAATTACTTGCCCGATTATTAAATTAGATGGGATTTTACCAGTTAAAGAACACTTGCGTAAAATCAAAAGCTATTTGTAACCAATTGAAGTACCTGTTTAATATGATGTGTCTGCTTTGTGAGATTTCAAATATTATGGTTGAATATTTTATAGCGAATAGGAGTCACCTATGATGGATAACCCAGAATTTTGGTTAGCGCTTGATAAATTAATTGCAGATTCTGAAATTATAATTGATAGACCAAAGGGCAGTAAGCACCCACGATATGACTTTATATATGAAGTTGACTATGGCTATCTGAAAAACACCTCGTCTATGGATGGCGGAGGTATCGACATATGGAAAGGTACTTGTGCTGAAACAAAATGTGACGCCATTATTTGTACAGTTGATTTAGCCAAGCGTGATTCTGAAATTAAGATTCTGTTGGGATGCAATGAAAATGAAAAAGATGTCATAATGAAATTTCACAATGACTCAGAGTCAATGAAGGGCCTGTTATTCCGCAGACAATTTGACTTTCATATGAAAGATGGTGAAAAATGAGTACGCAAATAGATTTATTACCAAAAGTGGTTCAAGAAGATATTTACCTTTTAATTAACAAATTGGAGAACTTCCGTCAAAAGGATAACATTTTTAAAATGATACTATTTGGAAGTTTTTCTAAAAACACATTTCAGCCAGACAGCGACATTGACGTGGCTCTTGTAGTAAAAGAGATTCCAAAAGACCGCAGAGAATATGTTTACTGTTTTGACATTGAACGTGATTTGAATTTAGTAATCTGCACAGAAAAGACACTTGCTTCAGGCAAATACGTCTTTGAGGCAATTAGAAAGGAGGGTATTGTGATATATGAAAACATATAGAGATTATGCTGAGGACGACCTAAAAGAAGCGAAAATCTTAGTTCAATATAAAATGTGGAATAAAGTTGGCAGAGCAAGTGCCCAGTGCGTTGAAAAGATTTTAAAATATCACTTGGAACAGAATCATTTGCTTACAGAAGAACTGAGCAGAACGCACAATTCGAAAAAGCTGTTGCAGGCCTCTGGCTCCAATGATATTGAATTAAGAAAGAAAGTTGCTTTGGTAACAGATTACTATTTCACAACCAATTATCCAGGAGACGACTCTTATGATTTAGATGAAACATTGGCATTAGAATCTATTGCGATAGCAGAGGACATCATGAGATTTGTATTGTTGATTTGCTAGAAAATGCCAAGACAGCAGGCGCTCGCTTACGACGGTCATCAAGAAAAGCAAAGAAAATAAAATAAAATAATA
>JAVBJY010000086.1:0-4888 GCA_031546735.1 Eubacteriales bacterium | reverse complement strand
AAAAGTGTTTCTTCATATGCCTTATGGATAAAGTTCTCTTCGCCCAATTTTTCCAACTCAGCATTAATCTTATCCTTTAACTCTGTGTTGCCTTTTTTAACCGCCGGGGCGATTGTATCCAAGCTACCAAGCGATTGGATGCCCACTTGGTACCCTTGGTTCTCTCGTGCCCAAGCAAATAAAAGTGTGTTGTCATGTGAAAGCGCCGCACCACGTCCATCTTTCAACGCGTTAAACGCTTCTGTGTTTTGATCATATTTCAAAAGTTCAATGTCTGGATAGTTTTGTTCAAAGTAGGTTTCTGCCGTCGTGCCTTTGTTTACGATCAGCTTCTTGCCCTTTAACTGTGAAACGTCTGTGATAACTTCTCCATCCTTGGATACGACGCCTAACGAGACCTTCATGTATGGATTTGCAAAGTCAACTCGCTCTGCTCGCTCTTTTGTCACGGTAAAATTGGCTAGGATAATATCCACTTTATCCGATTCAAGATATTCTACTCGGTTGGCCGCCTCTACCAACACAAATTTTGCGGCGTTTTCATCTCCCAATAGGTCTTTTGCGATACGCTTTCCGATGTATACGTCAAATCCTTGGTTGGCACCGTTCGAATCTACATAACCAAAAGGTGGTTTGTCGCTGAATACACCGATTCTAAGTTGGTTTTCGTTTTTTGCCTCTTCACTGGCGCAACCTGTAAAGATACCGGCCACCAACATGGTTGCCGCTAAAAGTGCGCCTATTTTCATTCTTCTTCTCATGATAAACTCCTTTTCTCTGCATCAAAATTAAATATATTTAAAAATTTACGTGCACGTTCTGTCTGCGGATTGTCAAAAAATTCTTGTGGGGTACCGGATTCTATAATTCGACCTTCATCCAAGAATATAATTCGATCGGCAACCGCTTTGGCAAATGCCATTTCATGTGTCACGATAATCATTGTCATCCCTTGTTGCGCCAGTTCTAACATCACATCTTGCACCTCTCGAACCATCTCTGGGTCGAGTGACGCCGTCACTTCATCAAACAGCATAATTTCGGGGTTCATGCACAATGCACGAACAATGGCGACTCTCTGTTTTTGTCCACCGGAAAGCTGATGCGGGTAGGCATTTTTCTTGTCCAATAAGCCAATTCTTTGTAACAGCAGTTCGGCTTGGCCTGTGGCAACCGCCTTGTCTAGCTTCAACACCTTTGTAGGCCCAAGCAAAATATTTTGCATAATGGTCATATTCGGAAACAGATCATAACTCTGAAAGACCATGCCGACCTTCTGCCGGATGATATGCCATTTTGTTTTGTCCTGATTCATGACTTCGCCGTCAAGCTTGATTTCGCCCGATTGAAACGGCTCGAGACCATTTAAACAGCGTAGCAGTGTGCTCTTTCCACATCCCGAAGAGCCTAAAACCACCACCACTTCACCTTCGGTTATATCAAGAGAGATATCATTCAGCACACTTTCACTGCCAAACCGTTTGTTTAAATTTATAATTTCTAATAGCTTTTCTGCCTTCATCTATACACCTCTTTTTACACAGCCCATTTCTTCTCCAAGTATTTTGAAAACAAGGATATGGGATAACAAATAATAAAATAAAATAGGAAGATTAAAGCGTATACCCAGAAGGACGCCATCGGCTCTTTTAACACTGACGCCTCAATAATCTGTTGCGCCACCTTCAACACCTCAACAACGCCGATCAATGCGACCAACGACGTCGTTTTAATCATCCGTGTCGCCAAATTAATGGCGGCGGGCAAAAGCCGCCTCACCGATTGGGGTATAATAATATAATAGTAGATTTGCAAATTTGTAAGCCCAATGGCACTGCCGCTTTCTCTCTGATGCTTGGATATGGAGCCGATTGCACCCCGCACGATATCGCCCATCTCGGCCGTCCCCCATAATGTAAACACAACAACGGCAACAAACTCTGCCTGCATATGGATGTGTAACAATCGTGGTGCGCCAAAGTAGAAGATAAAAAGGAATACGACAATCGGAATGATTCGAATGGCCTCCAAATACACTTTTGTAACCAAACGAACCAGTTTGTTTTTCGAAAGCATGACAATGCCCAGTACCATCCCCAGCATCGAGGATAGTACAATGGATATCAAGGCAATTCGCAAGGTAACAAGCAATCCGCCTAACAGTCTTGCAAAATTTAACCCTTCAAATAGAACTTGCAACCCGTAGCCTCCTCTCAACATAAGAAAAAAACAGCGACAACGGAAGCAAAAGAATCAAATACGCAATGACCAACATGAAAAGAGCCTCTGTCGTCTTATAGTACATTCCGATTAGATCTTTTGCGACAAACATGAGGTCTGCAAGTGCGATGGCACTAATCAGCGATGTCTCTTTTAAAAGGAAGATTGTGTTCGCACCGATAGAAGGAACCGCAACGGCAAACGCTTGTGGAAGAATGACATAGCGCAAGAGTTGCCCCTTGTTTAACCCAATGCTAAGCCCGGCTTCAATTTGCGTGGTGCCAACCGCCTCGAGGCCACTTCGGAAAGATTCCGCCATATAGCTTCCGCCTAAAAATGCCAACCCGATGACGGCACAGGCGTAGGCCTCTAGCTTTAACCCCATGCGGGGCAAGCCATAATATAGGAAGAACAACTGCACCAGAAGAGGCGTATTCCTGGATAGTTCGATGTACACCGCCACAATTCTTTTAAAAACGGGTATCTTGTAGTACAAAACAATGCTACACACAAGCCCAATGACAATCGAAAGCAAAAGCCCCCAAAACGAAAGCACCAATGTAAACTTTGCCGCTTCTATGTAAAGCGGCGTGTACTTGGCAATAAAATCAAAATCCATAGGCCACCCCTCTCATCGCCCAATGTGTTGGTATGCTCTATTATACTCCACATGAAATGAAATGCTCATACGCACCCTTGTCCTTAATACCATACATGACATATATATTTAGTATGTCATTATTATACCTAATTTTTAAAAAATGTCAATATAATTTTTATCGCATGTGTGCTTGGCTCGCTTCCACACCGCTTGCCCTAGCCGTGGCTCGCCAGTGCTTCATAAACCGTGGTTAAAAGTTTGCCCTACAAACTTTTTTATTGTATAATACATGGTATACTATTTCATATACCGAACGATAGCGGAGGTGTTTTGTAAATGGACAACATGAAGAAAACGTTGATGGATCTAACCAGAAAGGTAACAAAAACATCCGGTGAAGTCATTAAGACGACGAAACTCAGTTTGTCTTTGTCCACCGAAGAAGAAAGCTTACGGGCCATTTATACAGATATCGGAAAAAAGGTGCATGAAATCTATATGTACGGCGGAACCCTCGGAAAATTTTTTGATGAGAAATACAAAGACATACAAATCGCAGAACAAAAAATAGATGCTTTAAAAGAAGAGATCGACAAGGTGAAGGGAACGAAAACGTGTCCAAAATGCGGACGCACCGTGGAGCCGTCTGAGTTTTGCCCCAAATGCGGTGCAAGGCTTGACGCGTCCCTTCCTGATACAACCGTTTCAGAAGCAGTGGCAAAGGCAAAAGACCTCCCTGCACCAGATATTCTTTGCCCCCCTGCCCCGCCCGCGACACTCTGCCGGGTGTGTGGCGTGGAAAACGAACCGGGCACTAAATTTTGTATTTCGTGCGGTCGGCTCTGCCAGTGAGACTTGATGTGGATATTGCAAACAGATTGGAGACGAGAGAGATGAAAAACATGCTACAGGATGCCATTGCAGTCGTGACGAAAGTGGCCCAAAACAAATATGACACAAAAAAACTAGACCAGAAGATCATTTCGCTGGAAAAGAAGCAGACAGACCAACTCTTGAAGCTTGGTTCCGTGGTATACGAAAGCCGAATCAATGGCACACAGATAGAATCTGACGTGATTGATCGGCTGTGCAAAGAAATCGAGCAGCTCCAAAACAAAAAAGTAGCACTTGTTGCCCAAAGACCAAAGAAACAATCTGTTGAGAAAATACAAAAGCCATTTAACGAACAAAAAGAAACCGTGTACGCCACGTTAAACCGCAAAGAAAATGATTTGAAGATTCAACGAACAGCAGAAGGGTTAAAATTTTTGAAGTTTTGCCCTCATTGCCAAACTGCAAACGACCCTGATACGTCCACATGTGTCAGTTGCGGTCATCAGTTCCGCTAAGGAATGTTCAAATAATAACGATCAACTTTGCGCGGTCTATTTTGTGCAATACTGCGTCAGCGGAAGAAAACAAAAGAAAAATGCCTATAGACGGTGTTTTTTTTATTCTTTATTAGCACTCACAGACCTTGATGGCTAACAACTGGGTATTGTATACTAATAAGGTGGATATACTACACTACAACAACCGACGGGAGGGATTTTTATGCTATGCGAAAACTGCCAGAAGAACCAAGCGGTCATTCATCTGCAAACCGTTATCAACGGCGAAAAGAAAAATTTTATATTATGTGAAGAATGCGCGGCCAAAACCGAAAGCCAAATCTCATTTGATAAATTATTCCATGGGTTTTTAGATTCATTCTTTAATGTACAAGGATTGTCCTTCGGAGACAATGTCGGGGCTTCCCCTGCCAAGGGCGAACGATGTGCATGTTGTGGCATGACCTTTGAAGACTTTAGGCAGGTGGGCAGACTTGGCTGTAGCACTTGCTATACGACCTTTGGCAAGCCGATGGAATCCATCTTAAAAAATATACAAGGCAGTAGCGTCCATCTCGGAAAGTTCCCGAAAAAATATGGTGCCGAACTACAAAGCAAACGCGAACTTGAAAATCTGCAAGCGTCTCTTCGAAAAGCAATCGAAACCGAAGCCTATGAAGACTCCGCCAAAATTAGAGATGCCATTAAGGCACTTTCGAAAGCAGGTGATGAACAT
>JAVBJY010000215.1:0-20063 GCA_031546735.1 Eubacteriales bacterium | reverse complement strand
ACCCAAGTGGCTCATGCCCACCTCATAGGTATCTGGAAAACAAAAGGCAAACCGTATGTCTACCTCGGCTGGATTTTTTTTCACCATGTTGATTTCATTTCCGATATATCTGGCGGGTTTTTCAACCTGCAACAATAGTTCATGATTCATTTATATTCTCCTCTTCTTTTGTTGTGCCCACCCCCAATGGAATGATTAGGCGGGCACAGGGCGAAACATTGCAACATCTAAAAGTGTGCCTTGCAACCCTCTGACCTGTATATATTCGATCAATTGGGTTTCTGTAATCGTATGCCATACTTGCCCGCCATCGTTAAAAAGAAACACCATGTATCGGTCGAAGCACAGCTTTACGAGCATATTCTTGATATGGTTCTCTTTGGATACGAGCATCAGTTTCACACGGAACACCCGACAGACTGGATGGAGATGGGGCTTGTGTTTAAACATAATGGATTTGTAAAATTCGTAGTTCATCGATAGCGATTCCTTTTGATTGATCTTCAAAAGATAGAAACCGATGCACAGAAGGCTGATGTTGTAAGAATAGAGAACGACTTGCACAACTCCCAAGGCAAATAAGAGCGCACTCATGCCATAACTGATCTTTACAACCGCCTTGTTGGCGTTTAACGTGCCGATTTTGCTATCAAGCCACATCTGCAACACCCGCCCCCCATCGAGAGGATACAGCGGCAACAAGTTAAACAATGCCAACGACAAATTTATATATCTAAATGATACAGAATAATCGCCATGAAAACAACTACATATCAGAAAAAAAATGATATTTATAAAAGGTCCTGCCAAAACGACGCAATATTTCTTATATAATTCCAATGTGTACAGATTTTTAATGACGGCAATTTGCCCGATGGGGGTGATGATTATTTTTTCGGGGGTCAGTTTAAATACCCGTGCCATCACAATATGTCCAAATTCGTGCGCGGTTACACTGATGAACAACATTAAAAATTGTTTGCCACAGCCAAGCAGCATCATCATAAAAAAAAGAACGAAAAAAGAGGGCTTTATACAAATTGTAAAGCCCTTTATCTTGCACTCCATTAATTTATATACTCCCCTCTGTCTTTGTATTCGGTTTTGACTTCGTCTGTGTGTGGCAGTTTTACATAATACATCGGGTCAATCTGCTTGCCGTTTAGCCACAGGCTGTAATGCACGTGCGCCCCTGTAGACAAACCTGTGTTGCCAGACAACGCCACCACTTCTCCTTTTGCAACCTTCTTTCCTTCTTTCGCCTTTGTTTTGCTTAGATGGGCAAACATGATTTCATACCCGTCATCTGTTTTTAGCTTTATGTATGTACCAAACGTTTTGGACGTGCCCACCGCACTCACGCGGGCATCCTGCGGCGTTTTCACCTCTGTGCCCTCTATCACCGCGATATCGATGCCGTCATGAAACTCTTGCTTGTGTAGCACGGGGTTCGTCCTGTCGCCATAGGAGGACGTCACCATGCCCTCCACAGGATTTTGCCATTTCGCCGTATTGGCTGTGGTGGCAACCTGTTCTGGTGATTTGATATCCATTACATTTTTCGTTCCGGACAAAGCAACGGTCTGCCCGGAACGACTTACTTTTTTTGGTTGTCATAATAAATATCTTCTGTTGCATCGATTTCTTTTAGCGTGTCGGGTTCTACTTGCACATCCACCGTCTCATTTGGTCGAGTGGGGGTTATGCCGGGGTTTGGGTCTGGACTGGGGCCAGACGTCGGTTTGCTTGCCTGTGGGTGCTCCGTCTTGTCGACTTGGTTTGATGTGTCTGTGTCTGTGTCGGGCTGTTGTCCGTTGATGCGTTGCACGGTGCTTTTGGCAGAATCAAGCTTCTGCACCACTTCGTAATAGGTTTCTTTCAACGTCTCCACGGACGTATTGGTGCCGAGCACTACTTTTGTTTTTTCATTGATTGCCTTTGCAAACGGCGCGTCTATTCTCGCACTTGTATACACCAAAAAAACAAGCACGCTACTGATGATGAGTTTGTTTAAAAAGGCACTGTATTTTTTCTCTTCGTTTTTTTCTGTTTCTTTGCGCGTTCTTCTTGTATTCGTGTGTGTCCTTGGCCGAATGGTTCTCGGATCCCTTTGTCTTTGCGTCATTTTGTTGCCCTCCTCCTATTTTTTAACTGTATCTATAGCAACTCTGCCATCTTCGTAACCGCCACATATACGTCTGAAATTTTATACCACGTTGGATAATCTACGATGCCGGTCTGCGGCAAGTAGAACACCCCTTGAAATGTTTGCACGGCTTGCCTTGTGCCGTTTCCAAAAATGCCGTCGGCTCTTATTTTTGGAATCGCCGGATAGTTTTTCGAAATTGAATTTAGCTGTGATTGAATCGTCCGCACATCTTTTCCTTTCGAACCCACTTGTAGCGGCGAGCCTGGGAAGGAGGACGGAACGCCCGACACCTTTTCGGCAATGCCGAGATAAATGTCAGACCCATAAAAACTGCGTAAAATCTGCAAGGCACTGCTGCCCTTGTCTGCCATGTACTTGCAACCCCACTGCGTCATCCACCCCGGACACGATACCTTTTTGCCGTCGCAATATTGGGTAAACAGTGGTTGGCGAATGCTTGGCTTCGTCACATAGGTTGCAAAAATTTCATCCACCACGACGGATATCTCTTGATAAATGTTACGCCCGTAGAAGAAAGCGTGGTCGTAGGCTGTCGAGTTTGTAATGGTGAAGTTTTTGCCTTTGGCACGGTACCACTCGGTAAACACGCGATTGAGCGTAAAGGAAATAATGGCCAATACGTTTGCGGTAATGGCGGCTTCTGGCCATGTGGCATAAATTTCACTGGAGGCCACATTTTTAATGTAGTCTTTATATTTTACATAATAATTTTTGGCAGCCGTGTTGGTGGGCAAGCCATCATGTACGATAATATATTCGGGCACAACCAACTTATCCAGCACAACAAAACCCGTTTCGACTGGTAACGGTTTTACATCGTCTTCTGGGATTTTTGGCGCGTACTCACCCCACAGCGTATTCTCTTGTATGACGATGATCTGCTCTTGGGGCAGTTGGCGCGCCATGGTCGCCTTCTCGTCCACAATCGGAATCATATCCACGTCCTGTATCGCCTTCGCCCCCGAAAAAATTTGAACATTGTCGATCTTGGTCGGCCGAAAGCCCGCCGCCTCCACGACAAGATCGTATTCTGCGTATGGTTTGGGCTGGTTTTCCTCTTGGGCATATTCTTTGGGCGGCGCTGTTAAATCAAGCTCTGCCGTCTGCCCCGAGTCATTTGAGATCAGTTCTTCTATCTTCTTGTCCGTTCCTTTTTCAAATACAGATATTTTCGCATTTTCAACCGGCATGCCTTCATTTACGGCAAACACACCGCACTGCAACGTACCGTCTCCACTCTGGCGCGCTTGAAAATACCTGCCCGACAGCATTCCCTTCTGTTCTCCGCTCAAAATAATCAGCCTCCTATTGTCCCCTTGGTACAACGACCAAGTCATACTGCGTAACGCGGTATATCATTATTTTTCTTATTATCCTATGCAATGGAGTTGATATATTATGTTTATTTGTGTATAATGAAATTTAATTGATAAGACTGCTATAGAATGATGGAGGTGTCTGATGGGTGGATTTTTTAGTACGGATGGTCTTTTTTATAAAGTGACGGCTGTGATCGCCGACGCATTGCTTGTCACACTCTTGTGGATAATCTGCTCGCTTCCCATCGTGACAATCGGTGCGGCCACGTCTGCCGGTTATTACATCATGACCAGACGGATTTCTGGGCGCAATGGTTACATTGTAAAAGATTTTTTTATGAGCTTTGTGCAAAATTTTATACAATCTACTCTCTTTACAATTCTTTTTCTTGTGTGCTATTTTATTTTGTACTTCAACTTGACCCACATGAAAGCCATGGGCGATTTGCGGTTTGTGTTGCGACCGATTCAACTCATCATCGCGGCGGAACTCACGTTGACGATGCTCTATGTGTTTCCCTTGCTCTCCCGTTTTAAGATGGGGATGGTCGAGATATTGCGCACGTCGGTCTTCATGGCCAATCGCCACTTGCTTACGACGATTACTTGCCTCTTTCTGTTGTTGGCTTTGGTTTGGGCTTGTCTTTTTTTTAATCCATTTTTGTTTGTTCTTTCTTTTGGTCTTTATGCATTTGCCTCTTCGCACATGTTGATGCGCATTTTTAAAAAATATCGCCCCGACATGGACTCGGACGAAGACGCACCGCCAAATCATTAATTTTGAGCGTTCCTTAAAGCAGTATAGAAATATTTTGTGCCTTGTGCTATACTATGAAATAACGGTTTCGTTTTTGAGTTTATAGAGGAGTGTGTGGATTTTGGAAGTAACCAGAGCCATCGGTTCGAGCGTGATATTGGGTACCTTCGAGAGCGTCAATGCTGTGGAGTTTCACGACTGCGTGAATGATTTGCTACAGTTAGAAGACGTACAAAAGCTGGATGATTTTTCTCAGCATATGAACACAAGTCGATTGCAACACAGCATTAACGTTTCGTACTACAGCTATTTGATGTGCAAGTTTTTGCACTTTGATTATCGCTCTGCCGCCCGTGCTGGGCTTCTACATGATTTGTACTTATACGATTGGCGTGTCGAACAGCGTGCCTTGTATCATGCGGGTTATCACCCCAAAGAAGCGCTTAAAAACGCCCGCGTCCTTGTCGACCTGAATAAAATTGAAGCCGATGCCATCGTGAAACATATGTGGCCCCTTACCCCTTCTCTTCCAAGATATAAAGAATCGTTTATTGTAACGTTGGCCGACAAATATTGCACCGGATGTGAAGTGTTATGCCAGACCATCGGCGCCATTCGCAGACGTCTGGCATTTTTTTGATTTTTACGCGCCCACTGGACTGGTGGCGCTGTTTATTTGAATAGGAGGTGCTTTTCATGAAAGTTTTACTGACCGGCGGTGCCGGCTATTTGGGCAGTACGCTCTGCCACGCATTGCTTGATTGCGGCCATACACCTGTTGTCATCGACTCACTCGTGACCGGGCGTAGCGAATTTATCCAAAACGTTGTTTTTTACCACGGAGATATCGCCGACCATACATTAATCGAGAGAATTTTTGACGAACAAGGGCCTTTCGATTTTGTGATGCACTGCGCCGAACGTGCGGGTTTGTCTAGTTCTGTTGGAAAGCCCTACGAATTTTATACCTGTAATGTCGTAAAAAGCATGGAATTTTTAAAAAGCATCTGTGACTTGGGGTGCAAGAAAATTATTTTTAGCTCTACGTCTTCTATTTATGAAGATGTGCCCGGCTTCATGGTGACAGAGCGTTCGCCGATTAACCCCAAGAGCCCATTTGCCCGCACAAAATATATTACCGAACTGATCTTAAAAGATTTCTGCCTTGCCTATGACGTGCAGTGTATTACGCTCCGTTATTTTAACGTCGTCGGCGCTGACCCGAAAGGGCGTTGCGGCATGCAAGAAAAAAACCCTGCCAACATCATATCCAGCCATGTAAATGTGATGGATGGGAAAAAGCCATCCTTTGAAATCGCTGGCAACAATTGGGGCACAAGAGACGGAACTTGCATGCGAGACTATGTGCATGTATGGGATGCCGCAATGGCCGCCATCAAAGCCATGATGAATTTTGACGATGCGTTTGCCCGTTCGAGTTGTTTGGATATGGGCTACTTGCCGATTAACATTGGTGCTGGCATTGGCGTCACCGTTCGTGAATTTGTTTTCGCCTTCGAAAATGTAACGGGCGAAAAAATCCCTGTCACCTATGGCGTAAGACGCCCGGGCGATTCTACCGGTTGTTTTGCTAACGTGAGCCGCGCTTTTACTGCTATTGAATGGGAAGCAAAAAATTCTATTGAAGAGGCGATTCTTAATGCGTTGGCGTGGGAAGAGATTCGAAATGAACTTCTTGCAGAGGTGTGAAATTAATGTTAGCAAAAAGAAGCTGTTGCAAGACTGAATTTTTCAGTCTTGCAACAGCTTCTTTTTACTTTGCCTTATTTTAATTTAAACCGATTGACCATTTCTTCTAATACATCAGACTGTGAAGACAATTCTGATGCCGCTACCGAACTGCGTTCGGCCTCTGCCGACGTCGAATTCGATGCATTTGAGATTTGCTTGATGCCATCGTTGAGTAAGCCGATGCCCTCTGTTTGTTGTGTCGTCTTGTCTGCGATACCGGCAATCAAGTCTGATATTTTGGTGGAGTTTGTCACGATTTCTGTGAGAGACTCTGCCGTTGCTTCTGCGATTTTAACGCCGTGATTTGCTTTTCCGATGGATTCTTCGATCAAGCCTGCCGTCTCACTGGCCGCTTTCTGGCTTCTGTTTGCAAGGCTTCGTACCTCATCTGCCACGACCGCAAAGCCTTTTCCGTGCTGCCCTGCCCGTGCCGCTTCAACAGCCGCGTTTAATGCAAGCAAGTTTGTTTGGAACGCGATATCTTCGATGACTTTAATGATCTTGGATATATTGGCCGATGCGGCGTTGATCTCTTGCATCGAACCCAACATGTCTGTCATGCGGGCGTTGCCATGGTTTGCCGATTCGAGTGCATGTTGGGCTTCTGCACGCGCGTTGTCTGCGATGGATTTCGTCGCGTTGACCTGCCCATACATTTGATCTACAACCGCGGTCAAGTCTGTAATCGTCTGCACCTGCTCGGACACATTTGCCGCCACGGTATTGCTTGTAATAGAGATTTGTTCTGCGCCCCCTGCCAATTCGCCCGACGCCTTTCGCAAGTTGCCCATAATGACGTTAAAGGTGTCGATGATGTTGGTGAGTGATTCTTTGATGTCTGTAAAATCACCGATATAGATTTTATCGATGGTAATGTCAAGGTTGCCTGCCGTGATCTCCGAGAGCACGTACGAAATTTCTCCGATGTAGCCGAATATCGTGTCTGCTACATTGTTGACAGATGATTTAATTCGTCCGAACTCGCCCTGATAGTCGGCTTCGATTTTTGCCTTTAGATTGCCCTCTGAAAGCTGTTGGAGGACAGCCGACGCATCATTGATCGGGCTTGCCATCGCGTCAAGCAGATTGTTAATTGAACGAACCATATGTACCCAGTCGCCGCTGTACAGGTCTTCTTTCGCCCGCACATCTAGCCTTCCCTCTGCCGCAGAGGTGACAAGGCTGTTGATATCAGAGCTGACGCTAACAAGCTGCGTACGTACCCCTTCTATCGCTTCGTTTATGAAGCGTTTTTCATTTTTGTATTCCTTCATCTCGGCTTCAAAGTTACCGGCGCCGAACTGATGGATACAAGACATAATTTCTCGAATGTCGGTTGCGTTTTCTTTTGCCATTTCATTGACGCGGGTGACAACGTGTTTAAACGCGCCGTTATATTTGTCTGCATCAAGCCTTGATTCTAAGAAGCCGTTTTTATGGTCTTCTGACATACGCTCCATGTCGTTTGTGAGGCTTTTAATGTTTTCGGCCACTTGTAAAATACTGCGGGCTAACTCGCCAATTTCGTCCTTCGCCGTATAGTGAAGCGAAATGTCTAGGTCACCGGCCGCCATCTGAAGCGTTGCTTTGTTCATAAATTTAACAGGCGTTGCAATTGATTTGACCGACTTCAAAAGAGAGTAAACCAAAATCGCCACACCCACCAAAATAACAAAAATGAGCGCTACCGAAAACATCAGGGAACGTCTTTCGTTTTGGTTCATGCCATCTTGTGCTTGTTGGGAATTAATGGTGTATAATGTATCAACGTTTTGACCAATTTTATCGATGATCGGTGCCGTCATCGCCATCAGTTGCTTCACAACGGATAACTCTGTGTCACTCACGCCATCCGCCGTGACACGCTTGAACGAATCGACATACCGGATGAGCGAATTAAATTGTTCACCAAGCTGTGTGACGGTTTTATATTCCTCGGTACCTTCCATACCGTGGGCCGTCAGCTCTGCGGTGTACTCTTGAATACGCGTCGTCGCATCATTCGTCGAAGCATACATTTGGTCAATCAAATTTGTATTGTTTGAATCGCCAAAATCTTTTGAGATATAAATATTACGCATAGACAACCGTATGTTATCAAAATCTACCACCAACTTAAAGGAGGTATCGAGTGCCCTCGAAAGGTCTTGCGTAAAACGATTGGATTCGCCAATGAGATAATACATCGCGCTTACAGCCATAGCCGCTGTGATGATAAATGTGATCACCGTTACATAAAAAGAAAACAGTGTTTTGCCTTTTATGCTGAGGTTCGTGTGCCATTTCTTGTTGGTCGCCCACTCCTTATTTTTTGTCTTTTGAAAATGTGCCCTGTTTTCCTTGGCTTTTGTCTTTGGGCTACGTGGCTGCTGTGCATCAATGCTGTTTGCCTCTTCCTTGGTGCGCTTAGTCATCAAAAAACCTCCCCCTAATAAAATAATGGTGTGTACAATTCATTATACCACGTATAAATAAAAAGTAAATTAATGTTTAGCACAATTTTACTTTTTTTATAAAAGCCACCAAAAAAATGTATACAGTTTACACAAAAAGATTGGTGCAACATACTCATCTGTGTATGTCGCACCAATCTTTTATTTGTTGATTGCTTATTCATGGCTTGGCTATTGTTTATGCCCTGCCTCTATGTAGTAGTAAAAGCCGCCGATACAGATTGCACCGCCGATAAAGTTGCCGATGGACGCAAGACCTACGCTGTAGACATAATGCGCGAGCGTAATGTCTGCACCATGTGGAATCAAGAGTGCAATTGCCAATGTATTCATGTTCACAATGCTATGTTCAAAACCTGACGCGTAAAAGGTAATAATCGCAAACACGATCAGTAAAATTCTGGCCGCTTCATCTTTTGTACGGTATGACATCCACACCGCCAAACAGATCAACATGTTACAAAACATAGCCTTAATCAAAATTTGTTGGGGTAGTAAGTTCACCTTTCCTTCTGCCACATGTAAGAGCAGTTCGGAAACTGGCGCTGGATCAAAGACGCCGCCCCATACCGCAAGACGTGCCATCAAAAGACACCCGGCAAGATTGCCGACATAACAAATGAGTAAGCACTTCCATAGTGCCCCTTGCTTGATTTCTTTTCGCAGTGTTCCGACAACTAGTGTCATCGTGTTGCTTGTAAATAGTTCTGCACCTGCGAAAATAACCATCAGCAGTGCAGATGAAAATGTGATCGACATTATCAGTTTTGTAGACGGTGCCGACACGGCTGAAAATGGTGCCGCCAACACGTAGACAAGCATGACGCCAAAACTGATGAACACACCCGCCATCATCGACAACAAAAAATACTTGAAGGCTGACCTGTTGCACAACGCAACCTTTGCTTTTGCACTTGAACCTAATTTTTCTAACCCATCGCTAAACATAAAAAACCCCCTAAAAAATTGGACTATGTTTCATACCGCTTTCCATTTCAAATTTTATGACCCAAAGCAGTATAATGCACAATTCATATTTTTTCAACACCCATTTGCATCTGCGACGATAATTTTTTTAGAAAATGAGCAATCCCTCCTGCCGGGCTAGTCCATTTGCGTCACCCTGCTGTTCATCATTAAGTCTTTGTTTTTGCCTACTACAACGGGCGCTATAAAGTCAATACCTTTAGAGACAGCGGTGTAACTGAAATCGCTGTCCGCAACCATTATTCTTAACTTTACTGTGTAATATTCTACGCCAAGCGCGCCGTCCCTACTGCACACAACCCATACATAATTGTTAAATGCTTCCTTGATGATTGCTTCGTTTGGAACAAGAACATCATATGTAATTGTCTGTTTATGAAAATTGATCGAAACATACTCACTGCCATTAAATTGTGTGGATTGAAAAGTCAATTTCAGTTTTAAGCTATCGCCTATCGGTTGAATGTCAAATACCGTGGCTGTTGCCCGCTTGTCTGCTCCACTGGTTGAAATCGTCGCTTCATCGCCAACGTTGATGAATTTGCCTTCTGCTTTTAAGCATGTAATCTCGCTGACAAACGTGTGATTGTTTACACCTACAGTTGCTATTTTTTCACCCTGCGAAACAAAACTGCCATTTTGTTTTTCTACCGAAATGATAACGCCGTTTCCCTTTACCTTCATCATTGGCTCTTGATCCTTGGTGCTTGCTAGCGCCTCCAAGGTTGATTCCGCTTCATGCATATCTATATTTACTTTATCAATGGCTAACTCGGTTTTTGCCAAGTCCGTCTCTTTTTGATTTAATAAATCTAAGCGTTCCTTTTTATCTTCATTATATTTCGTATTGCTCTCTTGTTTCTGCTTCTCAATCTGGGCTTCCTTTTGTTTTTCAGAACTTACTAACGTATCCAGTTTTTCAATTTCTTTATCATAGTCTTCCTTTGAAAGTGCGCCTGCATCATATAAAATTTTGGTTTTTTGTATGGCTTCTTCTTGCAGATTCATTAACCGTTTTATCTCCTGCAATTCCAAAATAAAAGATGGGTCTGCTTCCTGCACCTCGGTTACACCATTTAGGGCTTGGATTTCCTTCTGCAATGCCTTTTTATACAAGTTCGATGCATCCATTTCATTTTTAATTCTATCTATCGAATAATGTAACGCCCTATGCTTGGCTTCTGTTTCAGTGGATAATGTCTTATACCGTGCGATAGTGGTATTAACATCAATAGAATCTCCCTTCTCTACATATATTTCTTCCAGTTGCCCGTTTGCCCCTGCATAGATATCATATGTTTCTGAAAATAACACAACACCGTAGGCTTCAAGTTCCTTTGTCAGCTTTCCACTTTTGGGCATGACGACCGTAACCTTCGGAAGTGAGAAGTTATAGATTGTTTTAGAGAAAAAAACCAAAATAAGAATGACCGCCACATATACGTACAGTATGCGCAACATTTTTTGCTTGTTAATGCTCATGGCAACCTCCTACTTCAAAGCCGATAGCTTAACGCCATTTTTGAAATCGTCTAACCCATACAAAAAAATCCAAACAGCCGGAATCATATAGAAAAATGAGGCGGCAAAGATGAGCCCCATGCTCTTCTGGCCCATTTGAGATAAAAAAACAGATAAAGGCTCACGCGTGGCGTCTTTTATAAATACCATTGGCTGCTCCATCATGCCCCAACAGTCAATAAAGCTCAAAATAAACAATGAAGCAACACCACTTTTAGACATTGGCATGGCGATATAAATGAATCTCTTAAAATGGCTTGCCCCATCTATCGCGGCCGCATTAAGAACGTCAACAGGTATCTGCTTCATGCTTTGCCTTAAAATGAAAACGGCAAAAGGATGAAATACGCCTGGCAGAATGATTGACAGGTAGTGATCCAAAATCCCTAATTTGTCAGCAATTATATAGTTGGGAACGAGCGTTGCCTGAAATGGCATCATCATGATAATGATATACATACAAAACACAATTTCTTTGTACCGTGACTTGTAAACTGTAAAACCGTAAGCCGCTAATGAACCAACCAGTATTTGAAAAATAACAATTGGTATCGTCAGCTTGACCGAATTAAGAAATAAATCAAGATATTTCGGCGTTTTAATAAATAGCGCAGCATATTGTTCCATCGAAGCATTCTGGGGAATCAGCTTGTATTCTGCAAAATGAATTTTATCGGTTTTAGTATAATCAAACAGCGTATAACGATCAGCGTAATTTCTCGTTATTTCTTTTTGTGACATAAAAGAATTTGTAAAAATGATGAGGAGCGGTGCCACATAGAGAACGGCCACCAATGACAGGGCAATGTAGATAACTATGCTTATGAATCTCTTTTTTGCTTTCAATGCGCTCACTCCCCAATCTCTAATTTTTTGTCGATACTAAAGAACATGATAACGAATATCGCAATGACAGTTGTGATCACGATTGAAGCCGTTGTCAAATTTTGATAATTTAGCACCGTAAACTGATTGTTCATGTAATGCTGCAACATATAAATGCTCTCGTTTGGGTAGCTTCCAGAAAGCATGTATAGTTCTCTGAAAACCTTAAACGAGTTAATACACGACATGACCAGTACGATGAACAGTGAAGGCATCAGGTATATGATTGTTATTTTAAAAAACTGGCTATTTTTTCCCATTCCTTCAACACTTGCCCATTCATAATACTCTTTCGGTATATTTGCAAGCCCTGCCATTATAAGAACAAGATTGTAACCCATGTTTTTCCATACATATAGTAGAATTGCTATGTAAAAAGCTTTATCCGTTTGAAGCCAGTTTATGTTTTCTCCCAACATTCGACTCACAATCCCATTGGATGCGAAAACGCTCTGAAATAGAAATGCGCTACAAGCTGATGGAATTACGAGGGGTGACATAAAAATCACCCCTAGAACCTTGTTTTTTGTAACACTGTTTAGCAAACAACCGATAAGTAGTGGAATGATTATGTTTAACGGTATGCTTACGCCCATAAAGAGTAGCGTATTTTTAATCGCCAGTCTAAAAGCCTTGCTTAAAAATAAGTTTTGAAAATTTTGCATGCCTACGAAGCTACCCGCTATTGTATTGTCTGTTACTGCGAATTTTATTGAAAATCCAAAAGGAAGTATAAAGAAAATCAACAAGCCAATGAAACTCGGCAGTATAAACATAAGGACAGCTCTGTTCTCTTTTTCATACATTTCATTATTCCTTCAGGTATGTATCAATTTTAGCTTGTAAGTTTTTTGCCGCTTGCTCGGCGGATTCCTCTGCCGCAAAAAATCTTGTCATTTCATCCATCGTAAAATCTCGAATGACCATATCCGTAAACTCAAGCATTGTGGTGTTTTGTGCCATTTCGTTAAATACCTTGATATTGGTGTCTAATGTTTCGTGCGTAAACCCTTGTGGAAGATACCCCTCTGCCGCTGCGTTATCAACAATCAATTGTGATGCCTCTTTAACCGCTGCTTTATTTACAGGGCAGTACATGAGCTCGGTGGAAGTCTGCATTTCTTTTGATATCAAAAACCGTACAAAGTCAATCGCTAAATCCTTGTTTTTGGTTTTATTATTGATTGCAGGAATCGCGCTGTATGAGCCAAAGGTGCTATAGCCTTCTTTATTTGTTAGTAGCTTCAAGTTCTTTGCCGTGTAATCAACGACACCACTTTGGCACATGGACGGAGAGTATATCCCAAAAATGTTTATAAGGCTTTGATTGATTCCGTCATAAAAATTCTCTTGACGAGTATACCCTGCCTGCGTTGCAATCTGCTTCTTGTCTGCTATGTTTTTGACTGCTTTTAAGATTGATATAAATTCTTGATTGTTTTCAATGGAAACTTCCTTTGTTTCCATCTTTACAAACTTAGGCATATTCAAACTAAATAACTTATACGCTAAGGAAACATCGCTCATGCCAGAGGCGCTATCATCAAATAATGCTGTCTTCTCGCCTGATTTTATCTGCTCTGCATATGCTTTTATCGTATCCAACGAGAAAGTTCTTTCGTTCATTTTAATTCCCAATGCCTTTGCCGTTTCTTGATTAAGTGAATACGCATCATAAACAAAAGAGATTGGCATACAGTAAAGTTTGTTATGATATTGATACGCATTGATTACACTCATGTAGTAGTCGTCGTTATTGAGTGATTCTTTTAGGGGTTCGCTCAAATCAAGCAACATATCCTTATCCGCTAATTTGAAAAAAGAAATGGGCGACACGTCGATAATGTCGTCGCCTTTTCCGCTCATCAAGGAGGTGCTAAGAATTTGCGTATACTTCTCACTTGTTTTGTCGGCGCCAGAATCGTTTGCATTCATATACGCATTCACGTTGATTTTTATACCGCTATGACTTTCCTCGTACTTTTTGGCGGCAAGTGAGACATACGCGTCCTCTCTGAATAGTGAAATGTTAAGTTCTTTGTTTGCGTTTTTCCATTGCTTCTGTGCGGACGTGGGTTCGGTTGATGCTTGGGGTTCATCTTTATTGCCTGTTGCACTGCAACCTGTGAACACCCACGCAATAAAAACAGCAACAAACAAAACTGCAACAACACCAGTAAATCTCAAAAACCTTACATTATCTTTTTTCATCTTCATACACTCCTGTCGTTTATTTAATGGATTTACTTTAACGCATTTTGTGCTCGCTATGTTGATTTTACCCAAAGACACAGACGCTTTGTCTTAAACGTAATTATGTTTTAACGTTTGGGGCAAATTTCTGACGTTCAAGACAAAATTAGTTTTTTATATGGTTTTATGTTAAAATTTATACGCCACACGGGATGAAATAATCGAATGAAGTGAGCCTACGCGATCAAAGTAACGAAGGAGGGATTTACATGCTTGGTATTGTCATCTGCGATGATGATAAATTTATGCTGAATATATCACGTACAATTGCTGATGATTGCATAAAAAAATACCGTTTTGACGCAAAGGTTGCTTGCGTGACGGTAGATTTCCGAGAAGTCACAAATTTTTTAGGTAAGAATAATGGGACATACTTATATTTTTTAGACCTTGATTTTGGGCAGGACAGGCTTAACGGCTTGGATATTGCAAAAATCATAAAAGAAAAAGTACCTCTATCAAAAATTGTTTTCGTTACCAGTCACGCCGATAAGGGTATGGATATACTGAAAAGTGGTGTTGAATCATTTGGATTCATTGAAAAGACAATAGAAGTTTCTAAGATGGAGCAGGCATATAAAAAATACATTACGCTTGCTTTAGGGGTTGCCGTACTAGATGGCTCACAAAACAGTAGTGAGAGAAAAATTGACTTGCCTGTAGGGATAGATGAATATATATCGATTCCTTTATGCCAGATTCTATATATAGAATCCGTAAAAACTATATCGCATTTTATATGTTATCATACGGTAGATGGCTCCAAAATTTCTGTTCGAGGTACAATAGAAAACGCCCTACGTGAGTTAGGTGATGATTTTATGAAAAGCCACCGCTCTATCATCATAAACAAAATACATGTCGTTAATTTGGCTGATGGTCTTATTAAGTTTTCCAATGGGGAATCGGTACCCTGTTCATTTCGGTTAAAAAGCAGCATTATAAAAGAGTGCCTTTTATAAAGTATACGGCGTAACGCATCATTATTAATAGAATTCTCAGAGGTGTTTCAATGGAACTATATCGACATTTGATCCATTCCGCTACTCAAATCATATATATTTTTTTTATTTTTGCGGGGCTTCTTTTGGTATCATACACTGGCAGAAGGCTTTGTAACAAGGTTTTTGATCGTATTGTCTCTGCTGTTGTAGTCGTTACAGCAATGTTTTATGTTTTCATGCATAATACAGGCAGTACTTTTGTTTTGTACTTCGCACTTGCGTTTACTATGACCTCGGTTATATATATATTGAATTTTATCAAGTTTACGATATTGGAGTATTCTTTACTCTTTACGATGTTCTTTATATTTAAACAAATGGCTGAGATGAATCAAGATTTTTTTGGAATCACTTTTTATCTATGCATACTATTCACAGCAATTTGCGGTATATCTAAGATAAACCTGAAATCGATCAATGGGAATATCTTTAATATTTGGCTTACTTTTGTTCTGACGGCTATGGATCAGTATCTGTTTGAGCACATATTTGACAGTTTCAGACGCCATATTGGTTATTCATTTCGTTTACCCCAAACAAAAGTTGTCGTATGGCTTGTGGCCACGATTTTGGCTATATGTATAAATATCATGCTAGTTATGCTCATAAAGAAACTGTTTAACAGCTATTTTTCACAGATCAATTTAATGGGGAAACGCTATCCATCTATTGAACGACATTTCCTATATGTCTCAATCGGCATTCTGTTCTTTGTCACAATTGTTCATTGCATATATGTGATTCGTAAAGGTTTTAGCCCTGATATTTCTGGAATGTTGTCTTTTGTTTGTATGGCAGGGCTTGTACTTCAACTGGTGTATCTGACGTTGCTTTTTCGAGTCGCTCATTTAAAAGATAATCTTTCATACAAAGAACAGGAAAATCAAAACCTCATTCTCTACTCGTCAAAACTTGAAGAAACCTACAACGATTTTAAACATATAAAGCATGACATTAAAAATATTTTTTTCACGATGGGACGGTTTGTGGAGCGAAACAATGACGAGGAGATGAAAGAATTTTATCAATCCAAAATTTTCCCCTTTGCTACAGATGAAATAAAAAAAGGTGATTTATCTGAGAAATTAATGTTCATTAAAAATGAACCTCTAAAAGCATTTCTGTATTACAAAATTACGCAGGCGATGGAAAGAGAAATCAATGTTGCATTAGATATTGTGGTTGATACCGATACTTATATAATTGCAATAGATTTTACGGATTTGATTAGGGTACTTGGAATCCTACTTGATAATGCTATAGAGGAATGCTTATCCATTGAAGATGGATTTATTGAAATAAAAATTTTCCAAAATAATGATACCGCTTCCTATACCATTAAGAACAGCATTACAACAGAAAGACAGGTATACGGCATTAAGCCCGGTATTTCAACAAAAGGTGAAAACAGAGGGTTAGGTCTTACCATTGTTCAAAACATCCTAGACATGTACGATTTTGTTGCCCTTAATTCTTATTTCCACGATAATTTTTTTGTCCAAAATTTAAACATCTATCTATTTTCCGATTAACATTAAAACTCCCGTAGGCTTTTCAAATGGAGACAAGTGACGTATAATGGAGCAAACCATTGTTTTGTACAGGAGAGGAGCCTATACGAATGAACGACAGAATTGAAGAAAAGCCAGGGTTTTGCGTTGTCGGCGCGAAAGAGACCGTTTCACGAGAGAATGGCGGGAACTTTACACGTATCCCTCAGATTTGGCAAGAGTTGCATCAAAGTGGCATGAGCGAAAAAATCGCGGCGTTGATCGAGACCGAACCGATGGGCCTGCTTGGCGTTTGTGCAAATTATAACGACACAGGCAATACCATCGACTACTACGTGGCGGCAACAACAACAACACAACAACCGCCCGCTGGCATGGAGAAACTAGAGATTAAAGCAGGTACATGGGCGATTTTCGAGTCTGTTGGCCCATTGCCAGACGCACTACAAGATACATGGAGAAAAATCTACACCGAATGGTTTCCAACTGCGGCATACACCCACGCTGGCGGTGCCGAACTGGAAGTGTATGCAGATGGCGATGTAAAATCCGCTGACTACCGATGTGAAGTGTGGATACCCGTAAACCATAAATAATATAGCGTAAAATATAGGTTGCAAAACAGAAATTTATATAAAAAGGGGATTGGTTCGTGAAACAATATAGTCGTTTTATAAATCAAATTAAAAATACGGAAGAAAAAATGGCGAGAGATGGCGTTATTTGTTATGGTGCCTCTCGAAAAGGTTTGGAAATTATTGATAGCTTAAAGCGTAAGCAGATCAAGATCATTGCGTTTTGCGATTCCGACGAAAACAAGTGGGGCACAAGGATTGATTCTTACGACATAATTTCACCAAAACAACTAGAAGAACAATACAAAACCTCACCCATTATCGTGACAAGCATGTACATGGAAGAAATCTCGGCGTTTTTATATAGCAAAGGAATGTATACGATTATTAATATTGAAAAACCATTTTTCTTCTTTGAACAAAAATATGACGCTTACATTTATGGAACGACAGATTTCTCTATCCAGTTTTATAGCAAATTTAGAAATAAACTAAATATAATAGGGTTTATCACGGAAAAGGAAGAATATGACGATCAATTCTATGGTATGCCGTGTTTTTCGATTCGTGAGCTTGAAAAAGACAAAATGATATTCATTACAAGTGATGACTATAAATCGGCGCAATTAAATTTATCTGCTCATGGATTTAAAAATGTTTTTTTTGCAAGATATATTTATTTTATTTCAGAAGCGTATAACCTCTTCCCAGAAGCGATGGATGCCATTATTTTTAACGAAAGTGGCTATTCGAATGAAAGTGAAGATTTAATTATAGCGGCAATTTTTCGTGCGCTTCATATTGAGCATCCAAAATATGCCGATATCGGCGCAAACCACCCTAGTCGCAACAATAATACGTACTTATTTTATAAAAACGGATGCACCGGCCAGTTATTTGAGCCCCTTCCGCAGCTTTGTGAACTACTCAGAGATGCAAGGCCTAATGACAACATCATGCAAATGGGCATCGGCGTAAAAAATCAAAGCGATGCGATATTTTATCAGCATAATTGTGATGTGTACAGTACCTTTTCTGAATATCGGAAGAATAGCTGGAAAGATGAAAGTGATTATACAGAGCTTCATGTTCCGATCCAAACGTTTAATGACGCAGTAGATAAAGACGTGAATTTCGTATCACTGGATATAGAGTACATGGATTTTAAAGTAATAAAAACGATTGATTTTGATTTGTTTGATAATCTGGCTGTTTTTTGTTCGGAGACTTCAAATTACGAAACAATTGAGTACATGAGGCAAAAGAATTTTGTACTATATACACGAACCGGAGACAATGCAACCTATATAAAAGAGAATTTGTTTGACCAGGTAATGAAAGATAAATTATGCCGAGAAATTTATTATAGTTATCAGCTTTTAAATTTTATCCAACTACAATAGAGTTCTTACGATAGGCACTGAAAGTTATTTATCGGATAAACCAAAAAAAATCCTTACATGCCCAAAGGCACGTAAGGATTTTTTTTAGTTATGACGTAACCAACGCCCCATTCGGGATCAACGGCATCATGCCGTCATTCGATGTATCCCATAAAAACACCTTCAGATACACGTCCGTATCACTGTCCACCACTATTTTTGCTTCTTTACTGTCGGCTCTCGAAATTTTGATTAGCCGATTGTCTTTGTCATAGAGCGCCGCATAGAGTGCGTATGGCGACTGTACATTTGTCGTGCAAGTCAGCACGCCTTTTTCTATCTTGGTGATCGCACTGCCACTGGCGTTTTTTATGGTGATCGTCGGTTCATCAGGCGGTTCTTTTGTGCCGTTCAAGGAGAACGCGTCTAACAACGCAACCGAAGCCCCTTGCACCGTATATGCTTTTACAAAGATATCGTCTTTTGTCACTTTGATTGCCGAATACATGGATTTACTCGGTTGCACGAGCACTTCTTGCCATGCTTTTTTCGTGTCTACGAGCGGGTCATATTTGTAGCCTGCGGCACCGCTTTCTAAATATACCGTCCCGCCTTGCTTGACGACCCCGCTCTTATCAATCGGTTTTGATCGCATATAAATATGGTTGTGCCCGATTAACACAAGATTGATACCTGCTTCATCAAACGCCTGCGACAGCTTGTTTTGGGTGGCTTGCGTCACGCTAAAAGGGGAATCATGTAAAAATGCGATTTTCCATTTTTTCGTCGTGGCCGCCGCATCTTTTTTAATCCAATCGTATTGCGCGGTGTAGTTTGTGTCCTCAGAGTTTACACAGATAAAGTGAGCATCGCCGTAGTCGAAAGAATAGGTGGTGTCTGAAAGCACACCCGTGGCACCATTGGTGGGCGGTGTAAAGTGCTGTCTTGCGCTAATCGAAAATTGGTTGATTTGGTCATGGTTGCCTTTTGTATACATAACGGGAAGACTAGCGAGTATACCCCCCGCCGCGTCATAGTAATTAGACATCTGCGCCTCATTGCTCATCGATTCTACGATATCCCCTGTGTGAATGAGAAACTTTGCATTGCTCGTGTTGTTTAACGCTTGCTTGGCTAAATTGCCCCATATGGCAAACTCATCGGCATCAAAACATTGGGTATCGGAAACATGCAAAAACGTAAATGCGCTTGCGGAGGTTGGTTCGGTTGTAAATGTATATGCACTGCTGAATCCGTCTTGCGTGCCGTCACCACATCTGTAGCGGTATGCCTTGCCGGGAGACAGGCCTGTTATGTAGGCGACATGTTCGTAGCGGTCGCCGATCTGGGTCGTGATTTTTTTATCCACGATGCTAACGGTTGCGGCAGGCGTTATTTCCACCATACCGACAGGCACCTCTAGCCCCGTCTGCCATGTAATGGTGCGTGTTGTTTTGGGGTCGCCTGTAAACGAATGGGCGATTGTGTTTGGCT
>JAVBJY010000026.1:0-4579 GCA_031546735.1 Eubacteriales bacterium | reverse complement strand
CGAATATATCAGTGAGTCACCGTTGTTCCCTGGTATAAAGGACGTGATCTTTTCCCTCAAAGCCGGAAATAAAAAATTGGGCATTGTAACGTCTCGGACGAGAGCAGGGTGCGATGACGGTTTATTCGACCGCTTCGCCTTGTCGGGCGTGTTTGATGGGAGTGTTTGCTTTGGTGAAACAGAAAAAGGCAAACCCCACAAGGATCCGATGGTGGCCTGCTTGCAGTTGTTGGCAGTGAACCCCGAAGACGCCGTGTTTATCGGCGATTCGATTTATGATTTGCAATGTGCGAAAGCCGCGGGTGTACCGTTTGCTCTCGCTTTGTGGGGCGCGAAGACAACAGACGGCTATGAAGAGGCGGACTATGTGTTAAATAGCCCTGCGGATATATTGAATCTTTAAAAAAAGCGTAGCAACATGAATTTGTATGAAAATTCATGTTGCTACGCTTTTTACATTTATTTGTATCCCATTTCTTTTAATAAGCTTGATAGCACGCGCAACCGCTCGCCAATCATTTCGCCGTCTTCGTTCAGTGCTTGTGCAAACAACTTGATGTCTTCATCAATCATCGGGTTATCGGTGCAGACCGACACACTCATGGCATCACCTTGTAAGCCGATGCGGTCGATGGTGGTGTTTTCGGGGTCATACAGCTTTGGAAAGCGGTATGCATCTTGAAAGTATAGCCCGCTTCGGCATATCAAAATAGCCAAATCAAGAACACGGTGCATGGGGAGTTCTTCCGACTGGCGAGACCATTTCTCGCCTGTATAGCGCCATACCTTTGCCGAGATATCAACCTTGCCCCGGTCGTTCCATTGGGCAAGGCCGAGAGAAAGACCTTGCGCGTCTGTGTTATAGGCTTTTCGACCATCAATGTTTTCGTAGTTTTCAGATACAACAACAGGCTTGTGCTTTAATGTTACTGGAATTTTCATAATTTAGTTCCTCCTCGTAGAGATTCATTCGCGGGCAGTTGTCAAGCGGGCAAGCTTGATTTGTTGCCTACGCGAAAATTAATTTAGTAAATAATAAAACAACTAATTTACTAAATTATAATAGCACAGCTTATTATAAAACACAAGGGGTTGACAAATAAAATTTTCGCCTTATAATTATGAGTGTAAAGTCAGTGAGTGAGTAGTCATTTGTAAGGAGCGGTTAGAGATGGGTCTTTCGAAGCGTCAACAACAAAAAGAGGATACGAAGGCACGCATTGTGGAGGCGGCTTACACACTGTACGCGGCACAAGGTTTCATGGTGCCGACAGACGCCATTGCAAAAGCGGCAGGGGTATCTCATGGCACAATCTTTTTACATTTTCCCACAAGAGACGCGCTTTTCTGTTATGTGTTAGAAGATTTTGGCGTTGAGATTGGGAGGCGGCTTCATGAATTGGCAAAGGAAGGTGAGGGAGTAGAAGGTGTGTTGCGCGCGCACCTGAGTGGACTAGAAGAGCATGAACGGTTTTATGAACGGTTAATTACAGAAAGACAATTGTTGCCGATAGAAGGCCGAGATACGTTTATCCATATTCAGTCGGTCATCGCTTTCCATCTGCATGAGGCTGTAGAGAAGGAAAAAGAAAAAGGGTTGGTCAAAGATTTGCCTGTGAATTTGATTTTTAACACATGGGTAGGCTTGATTCATTATTATCTACAAAATCACGATTTGTTTGCCCCTGATGCACCTGTGATCGGGCGGTACAAAGAAGAATTACTCGATGTTTTTTTAAAATTGTTAGGGAGGAATTGAAGATGAAGACATGTATTGCTTGTGGTATGCCAATGGAAGACAAAGCAGACTTCGCCATGCACGACGTAGAGAAGGAGTATTGCGTACATTGTGCAAGGGAGGATGGGAGCATGCAGAATTTTGAAGAAAAGCTTGCGGGCATGACAAACTTTATTGTGCGGACGCAAGGTCTCGATACGGCTGTGGCCAAGCAAGCCGCCGAAAGCATGATGAGAAAATTGCCAGCATGGCAGGTGTAAAAAGATTGAAGTGGCGGATCTCCAGATATGAAGTTCAGAAATTTAAAAAGTACGATAAGAGAGCACGGATAGCCTGATTTTTATAGGGTTATCCGTGCTCTTTATGTACGCGACTTTTTTCTAGCCGTCTTGTCTCATTTGGGTGATCAATTCTTCTATGACTCTGTCGGCATCATCATACACAGCTTGGCAAGTGCCAACTTTTTTATGACCGCCGCCGCCGTATTTCAGCAACAAACTGCCAACGTCTGTGTTTGATGTGCGGTTGATAATGCTGTGCCCAACGGCAATTGCACAATTCTGTTTGTTTCGGCCATCTACAATCCACATCGATATATTCTGATGTGGGAATAGGCTATAGATTAAAAATCGGTTGCCAGTATAAATGGTATCGACATTGCGCAAATCGGAAACAATAACATTGCCCGCTATACGAGAATGTCTTAGCGCCATCTTGCGGAATAATTTGTCTTGCTCGTCATAAAGGTCAACGCGTTCTTTCACATCAGGCATCTTCAAAATTTCGTTAATGTCTTTGACGCGACATTCGTCTAACAAGATCTCCATGAGCTGATAGTTACTGACGCTAAAATCTCTAAATCGACCAAGACCGGTACGAGGATCCATTACAAATCCCAAAAGAACCCAACCGGTAGGGTTTAAAATTTCGTTTATTGTTAAGTCGCCAGAGTCCACTTTGTCGACAAAATGTATCATTGTTTCGAAGTGTGGCAATTTTTCTCTTCCGCCGTAATAGTCATAGATAACACGAGCAGCGCTTGGTGCTAGGCGGCTTTCGCCTTCAAATGTAATCTCGCTACCCAATCGTTCGGATTCGCTGGAGTGGTGGTCGAACCACATTTTACAACCGGCAACATAAGGAACGTTTGCAAGAACGTCGTTGTCTGTCACTTCAACCAATCCATCCTGCATGTCTTTAGGATGAATAAATTTCCAACTGTCGATAATCCCAAGTTCTTTTAAAAGAGTTCCGCAAGCGAGGCCGTCGAAATCTGATCTTGTTAATAGTCGCATAAAATCTTCCTCCATAAAATAAATTAATCCACAACATGTCTTATTATAACATTCGGGATAATAGGTGTAAATATCTATACTGTATGAATTTACAATACTTAACAGAATAAATTAGACAGATTTTCTAAAAATAATATGAAATCGCATACGTATAAATGATGCATCGTGCTTGATTTTGCGCGACACAGTATCGTTTTAGCATAGAGGAGAGGGAGCGACATGGATATCTATATAAAACCCGCAAAAAAGGCGGCAATCGCCCAGAGGGAGATCATCTATATCAAAGACATTGCAGAAGTATTTGCGCCATCAAACGTCGTAGATCGTGTGAAAAATATAAAGATTTTGAAGGTAGACAACAGCCAGAAAAAGAAATATCTCATTACGGTCATTGATATTATCAGTGCGATTGATAAAACATTGCCAGGCAATACGATTAACAATGTGGGGGAGATCGACACCGTGATTGAGTATGAGCCGGAAAAATCAAAGGACAATCAGTTGCTGAAATGGCTAAAAATTGCATTTGTCTCGATTGTGTTATTTGCCGGTTCGTCAACAGCCATTATGAGTTTTCATTCTGATGCACAAATGGCAGGCGTATTTGAGAATTATTACTATATCTTTTTTAATGAAAAGGTACAGCACCCGCTCATCATTGATTTGCCATACTCCATTGGCATTGCAGTTGGTATCATTGTGTTCTTCAATCATTTTATGGGCAAAAAGGTGACAGATGATCCAACGCCGATCGAGGTGGAAATTTCAACCTACGAGGCTGACGTGACGGATAACATTATTGACACCCTCAACACGGAAAGGATAAAAGGTGATACCAGTGGAGATACTTAAAAATATAGTGCTTATCTGCATTGGTTTTTCGTCAGGCATCGTTATATCTGGCGCTATATTTGCATTTATTGCCATCATTGGCATCGTGCCACGATTGGCGCAAAAGACAGATACAGTCAAAAAAGTGCGTTTGTATGAGGAAGCCATTATGTGGGGTGGTATTTATGGAGGGTGTACACTCATCCATGATTTTCATTTGCCGTTTCCGAAGATCATCGTTGTTTTCTTTAGTTTTGCCATCGGCATATTTTATGGGTGCCTTGCGGTCTCTTTGGCTGAGGTGCTAGACGTTATTCCAATCTTGACAAGACGTGCGAGGGTGCAGGAGGGTGTTATGTATTTTCTGCTGTCGCTTGCGTTGGGGAAGGGGATCGGGGCGTTGCTCTACTTTTTTGTGCCAGGGTTTTACAGACTATAACAACGTATTTATATAATTTTAGGAGGAATTTTTATGCAGGAAACAAAACAGGCCAAGCAAGAGTACAAGACCATGGTGGAAAAAGCATCGCCCAATAGTAAAATTGTGACCAATTGTATCAAAGCATTTTTTGTGGGTGGTGCGATTTGTGGCATTGGGCAGTGGATCACAAATATTTTGGCAACCATCGGCTATACAAAAAATGAGACAGGCGTGTATACATCAGCCATTTTAATCGCCATTGCCTCATTACTGACAGGGTTGGGCGTATATGAC
>JAVBJY010000037.1:0-6097 GCA_031546735.1 Eubacteriales bacterium | reverse complement strand
GGCAGCGTAAAAGACCACGGACGCACAAACCGCATTGAAGGCCGTTTAGAACCCGGCCAAAAGGTTGTGGTAGTCGAAGATCTTATTTCAACCGGCGGCAGCGCCATAGACTGCGCCAAGGTAATCGCGGCGGGATTTTTTTACGACGGGGATGCATGGGACTTGGTGACAGATCCCGAAAAGATTCAAAAGGCACTTCCAATTGTCACCATACTCACAATCGCCGCGACCGGTTCCGAAATGAACAAAAACGCAGTGATCTCAAATATGCAGACAAACGAAAAACTTGGCACAGCCGCACAATGCTTCATCCCGACGGCAAGTATATTAGATCCAACCTACACTTACACATTGCCCGCGATCCAAACAGCGGCGGGTACGGCTGATATCATGTCCCATGTGTTCGAAAGTTATTTTAAGGTGACAGATGACGCCTTTGTGCAAGACAGATTTTCGGAGGGGATATTGAAAACTTGTATCCACTATTGTAAAATCGCTTTAGCAGAGCCTGAAAACTATTCGGCTCGTGCCAATTTAATGTGGGCAAGCACCACCGCGTTAAACGGCCTTTGCGGCAGTGGAAAAGGGGGTGCATGGTCATGCCACCCAATCGAACATGAACTCAGCGCGTTTTATGATATTGTACACGGCATCGGTCTTGCCATTGTAACGCCCCACTGGATGCGCCATATTTTAAACGAAAACACCGTTGACAAATTTGCCGAATACGCCATAAACGTATGGGGCATAGCGGAAAGCGACGACAAGTTTGCACTTGCACATGCAGGCATTGACAAAACAGCCCAGTTCTTTGAGTCGTGTGGTCTTCCGATGACGCTGACCTCCCTTGGCATCGACCAAACCCACTTTGATGATATGGCGAAGGGTGCTGTTGCACGGGGCGGCTTGGCATACGCGTATGTACCGTTAACAGAACAAGATGTGCGAGAGATATTAACGAACTGTTTATGATGCACCAAGAAACAGGAGGAACGCCATGAAAATTTTTTATTTTACCTCCACGGGCAATTGCTTATACATCGCCAAAAAGTTTAAGGCCGAGCTGTATTCGATTCCCCAAGTATTAAAAGGCACTCAATTTGAATTTGAGGATGATAAAATCGGCATCATCGTGCCGTGCTATGGCTTCACTGTCCAGTAAGGCGAGGAGATATGCAACTTGAAAAAAATTTTTAGATCCATTGCTTTCGTCACTTTGTTGTGTTTACTTGCCTCATGTAACGAAAAAACAGCTTTTCAGCAAAATGCCCGTTCGGCAGCGCCAGTCGAGGGCGGAAGTGCTTCGACTTCGGAAAATGGTAAAAAAACAGATATTCAACTGATCGCAAATGCAAGTATCCAGTTGGGCTTGACCACATGGAAAAAAGATGAGGTTGTTCATTTTTCCGTCGAAAGTGATCAAGCGCAATCCGTTGAGGTAGGATTTATTTCTACATCTTCAAAAGTATTAACCAGCGAAATCGTTACGACAGGAACTGGAACATTTACCCTGACTGTGCCTAACGATGATGAGTATAGTCTATATGCCAAAAACAATACGGCAAGCGACGTTCGCTTTACCGTTGTGATCGACAAGCCTATGGATCGACCGGGGATTTAGGAATGTTCAAATAATAATGCTCTCACAAAAAACCGCTATACAGAGGCTTTATGGCTTCCGTGTAGCGGTTTTTGATTTTTATCTTACGGCTTTGCTTTCAAAATATTAACATAGTGTTCAAGTCTCTCAAGCTCATACGCATATACAAGTTCAACCATACCCGAAAAGTCATCGCCATTGCGGCTGTACTGGTCAAAGGCATCGTAATACTTGTCACGGTCTGTAAACTTAATGTCTATTGGCAATAACCCCTGCTTCATTAGTTCTAAGTTCATGAGCAGACGCCCTGTGCGACCGTTGCCGTCGATAAATGGGTGGATTGTTTCAAACTGCAAATGAAATCGTGCGACAGCCTCAATAATGTGTGCCTCGTTAAACAATGCTGGACAGTCTGCTAGTAAGCGTTCCATTTGTATCGAGACGAGGTACGGTTGTGGTGGGTGAAAGTCAGCCCCAAGTATTGTGACTGGAAGGCTTCTATAAACGCCTCGATTTGCATTGTCATTCATTAACACGAGGCTATGCAGTTGTTTAATAACCCCTTCAGATAAAGGCTCATTTTTGCTTACAAGGTCAACAACAAAGTAAAAAGCATCCCTGTGCCCTACAGCTTCCATGTGATCTTTTAGCGGCTTTTCAGCTATGGTTACCCCATGCTGTAAAACGAGGGCTGTCTCTCGTAACGTAAGGGTATTTCCCTCTATCGCGTTAGAATTGTACGTATATTGTATTGCGAAGTCCTCATTCAATCTTTTTAGCTCGCCTGCATTCAGTGGGCGCGATTCTTTAAGTTTTGATTGTAATGCATCTATTTTTTGTAAGTCCATTTATATGCCACCGCCTTTTGTCTCGCGCGCTACAGATGCATCTATTCGGCAGCCATCAATCAAACAAACTCATCTGGTTCGTCTCTGGTATGCCCTTAAAAATGTTATTTTTTCGCAACAACTCAATCACCGTCTTACTGGTTTTGGTTCTCATTCGAAAATCTTCAATGGTGTCAAACACGCCATCTTCTCTTGCGCTCACAATGTTCACAGCGGCATTTCCGCCAAGCCCCTGTATCGTGCAAAGCGGCGGCAGTAGCCCTTCCTCCGTCACGATAAACTTATTGGCGCTGGCCTTATAGATATCAAGAGGAACAAATTTCAACCCCCGCATATACATTTCATACACCAATTCGAGTGTCGTCAAGGTGTTCTTTTCTTTGGCTGACGCTTCTTTTCCCATGGCACCAATTGTTTTCATCGTTTCTTTTACAAGCTCTGGGCCATTGCACATGAGTTCGTAGTCAAAGTCCTCCACTTTCACATAGAATGTCGCCGCGTAAAACGCATATGGAAAATTAATCTTATAATATCCGATTCTCACGGTATTCATGACGTACGCAACCGCGTGACCCTTTGGAAACATATACTTGATACGCCGACAAGATTCGATGTACCAGTCCGGCACTTCTGCCTGTTCCATCACCGCTACCTCATCATCTGTTAGCCCCTTGCCTTTTCGCACGTTCTCCATGATTTTAAAGGCTTGCTTTTTTTCTACGCCTCTGATGATGAGATAAACCATAATGTCGTCACGGGTTGGAATCACTTCCTTCAACGTCGCGACGCCGTCTTTGATTAAATCTTGCGCATTGTTAAACCACACATCTGTACCGTGTGACAATCCAGATATTCTCACAAGTTCTGAAAACGTGCTCGGCTTTGTGTCGATGAGCATTTGCCGTACAAATGACGTGCCAAACTCTGGCAAGCCAAGGGAACCTGTGTTACAACTGATTTGCTCTCGGGTCACATTTAACTTTTCAGGCGATGTGAAGAGAGAAATGACTTCTTGGTCATCCAGTGGTGCTTTCTGTGGATCAAACCCGGTGGCATCGTGGAGCATCCGCAAGATCGTCGGAACGTCATGACCGAGTATATCAAGTTTCAGGAGTCGACCACTAATCGAATGATAATCAAAATGGGTCGTCGTAACACTCGATTCGGCATCGTTTGCCGGACGTTGCACCGGGCAAAATTCGTAGATGCTATGCCCCGCGGGCACAATCATAAGCCCACCCGGATGCTGCCCTGTTGTCCGTTTGATGCCGACACAGCCAGATTTTAGCCGATTGATCTCGGCGTTTCGATGTGTCACGTTTCTTTCTTCTAAATATTTTCTCACATAGCCATAGGCAGTCTTGTCTGCCAACGTACCAATCGTTCCGGCTTTAAACACATGCCCCTCGCCAAATAGTTCTTCTGTATAGGCATGTGCATTTTGCTGATACTCCCCCGAAAAGTTAAGGTCGATGTCTGGCTCCTTGTCGCCGTCAAATCCCAAAAATGTTTCGAACGGAATGTCATGCCCTTCTTTATGTAGCGCTTGCCCGCACTTTGGGCAATCCATATCTGGCAAATCACAGCCCGAATTTCCGGCATTGTCGATTACGATTTGCGAATCAAAATCCGAGTATTTGCAATTTTCGCATATATAATGAGGCGGCAATGGGTTCACTTCTGTAATGCCCGCCATTGTGGCGGCAAAAGACGAGCCGACAGAACCTCGAGAACCAACCAAATAGCCATCTTCTAGTGACTTCCACACCAATTTCTGCGCAATGATGTACATGACGGCAAATCCATTTTTAATAATAGACGTCAACTCACGCTCTAACCTGTCTTCTACAATCGCCGGAAGCGGCGTGCCATAAATCGATTGCGCCTTTTCAAGGGCGATGCGACGCAGTTCTTCTTCTGCACCTTCAATTTTGGGCGGAAATGTTTCGTCCGGAATCGGCTTCACCGATTCGATTCGGTCGGCGATTAAATTCGTATTATCAATGACAACCTCTTTTGCTTTTTCTGCGCCAAGATAAGCAAACTCTTGTAACATCTCTTCTGTGTTTCGATAATATAGCGGGGCTTGGTCGTCCGCGTCTTTAAAGCCTTCACCCGCCATAATGATGCGGCGATACACCTCGTCTTCAGGATTTAGGAAGTGTGCATCACATGTCGCCACGACAGGTCGACCAAACTTTTCGCCACAGGCAACGATTTTCTTGTTGATATTCTCTAGCTCTTCGGTCGATTTTACGATGCCATTGCGCACCATAAACGCGTTGTTTCCAGTGGGCTGTATCTCAAAATAATCGTAGAACTCTGCCAGTTTTTTAATCGTATCTTCTGGCTTGTTATCAAAAACTGCCTTATAAAACTCGCCCGCTTCGCAAGCCGTGCCGATAAGCAAGCCCTCTTTTAACTGCATATATTCACTTTTGGGAATTCGCGGGCGTCTAAAGAAATAATTTAAGTGTGATTTTGAAACCAATTCATATAGATTGCGAAGCCCGATCTGATTTTGAACCAAAATAATGGCGTGGTATGTCATCAATTTCTTTTTGTCCACCGACGCACCGGCGAACGCATTGATATGATCTAACGAAGAAAACCCTTTTTCTTCTAATAACCTTAGACATTTCAAAAATATTTCTGCGGTCGCGCCCGCATCGTCCACCGCTCGATGATGATTTTTTAGGTCAATACCCAAATGGGCGGCCACAATGTTTAGCTTATGCTTTGACAATTCGGGGAACAGCGCCCGCGAAAGATCCACCGTGTCTACGATTGTGTTGTCGACCGATATGTTTTTTTCCGTCGCCCATGCCCGGATAAACCCGACATCGAAGTTCGCGTTGTGGGCGACCAAAACAGCCTCCCCTATAAAGGCAAGAAACGAAGGGAGCACCGCATCTTCTTTTGGTGCGGATACAAGCATCTCGTCTGTAATATTTGTGAGTTCCACAATTTTTTCGGGCAACGGTCGCCCTGGGTTTATAAGCGCCGAAAACGTATCAATGACCGCATTGTTCTTGATTTTCATCGCACCGATCTCGATGATCTTGTCGGTTTCTTTTTGAAACCCTGTCGTCTCAATATCAAACACCACATATTCGGCGTCAAACGTTTGCCCACGGCTGCTCTGCACCACCCCGCCTAAATCGTCTACAAGATAGGCCTCTACCCCATAAATCAATTTAATGCCATGTTTTTTTGATGCCGACATGGCGTCGGGAAACGCTTGTACAACCCCGTGATCGGTAATCGCAATCGCCTTATGTCCCCAGTAAGCGGCGCGTTCGATATAACTTTGTACAGAAGAAATGCCGTCCATCATGCTCATTTGTGTGTGTAGGTGAAGTTCTACTCGCTTTTCAGCGCTTTCGTCAAGGGGCACAGGCTGTGCCTCGATTTTTGAAAGCTCTGCCGCCATGATGTTAAGTTCGTTCGAAAATGTATCAAACTGCACATTGCCTTTCACGACAATATGCTTGCCTGTTTTTAGAATAGACGAATACTCGTCTGTAAATTTTTCTGGCTTGATAAAAAATTTGATGGTGACGGAATCCGTTCCATCGGTAATGTCGATTGTAAACAAGAATAACCCTTTTTTCGTTTCCCGTTGTTCAAGAGAGAGGATTTGGCCTTT
>JAVBJY010000192.1:0-27695 GCA_031546735.1 Eubacteriales bacterium | reverse complement strand
AAAACGACAATTTGCTTATGTCACCACTACTCTTTTTTATACGCGCGATATGCCGACCGATCTTCTGCTGCATATCGGCGCATTCTATCACACTGAGATGAAACGTCATCAATTGATAAAAATATATCTCTGCTTCTTCGCATACGTCTGCCTTGCTGATTACCTGTAGCACGGCTGACTCTGCTTCTTCAAACGCTAATGTTGCTTTTCCGTCCATGCCTTTTCGATCACCCCTCTGGTTTTTATCCGTAGAGACGAAAGAAAGATGAACGCAAATTCTGTCCATAACTGGCTCTTCTGCCGTTGCTGTACTGCGCACGTTTTAGGCGTTGCCCCAAACCCCCACGAAAAGGCTAGACCCTTAACCCGATTCCGCGCATGATACAGTTTATATGTAATTGTAATAGCCTCACTACGCCAAATAATCGAATATGACTTGAAAAAAAGCTCAAATAATATTATACTGTGTGGGTAGCGCTGTAGCGTTATGTCGTAGATGAATTTGCACTTCATCTCCGTCCGCCTAGTGGGTACCGTTATACCCGCTGGGCTTTACTCTCTTCTCGACGATCTGTGACACCGTTAATGTGTCTACTATAGTATAATTGTTCGGCGTCGTTTTGACAAGTATTGTTTTTTGCCCGTTGTGATATTCCTCTATCTAGTATCATAATGTCCTTGACAATGAATAATCTCTATGCAGTCATTATCAACTCTGTATATCAACCTGTTGTTATCGTCAATTCTGCGGCTGCAATATCCAGTAAGGTTTTCGCTTAATCTTTCTGCTTTACCAATGCCGCCTTCACTTGGATTTCTCAAAATATCATTCAATAACGAATTAATTTTTCTTAATGTCTTACGGTCTTGCGTTTGCCAATACATATACTCTTTAAAAGCTGTCGCTGTAAAAGTTAATTTATCACTCATTTGCTAATTCCTCTAATTCAGCCATTGTTTTTACAACAATGTTTCCATTTTTTAAATCATCTAATGATTGTTTAATGTATTTCATATTGGCTTCATTGAAATAATTATCACCTGCTTTAATTTGGAAAGGTATTGCTCTTTCTCTTAGGCATTGCCTAACAAAGGCGTTCACAGCTGTCGTTAGATTAAAACCTAATTCACTATAAAGATTGTCGGCTTGTTCTTTAATATCTTTATCCATACGAATATTAACATTGATTTGCTGTGCCATAACACACACCTCCTTTACATTTGATTTATTAATATTATATATAATATTATATGCAATGTAAATAATACTATGTTATATTTTTAAAATTTCTCACTATTCTTTACCATTGTAGTCCATGCCCGTCACACTAAATAACCCCAGAAAAAGCGGGTCGAAATCGACTCGCCTTTTCTGGGGTTTGTTTTAGTTGCTCGCAAGAAACAGTTTTGGATCTTCTGGCGCATCGCCTTTTGTCATTTTAAAATCAAGATGTGGTCCCAACAATACGCTGTATAACGTTGGGTCGGCAACACCACCGATTACTTCGCCTTCTTTCACAAGCTGTCCAACCGTGACCAATACATTGTCTTGTAGCTGACTGTATGTAGTCACCCAACCATTGCCATGCTCGATCGAAACACAATTTCCCTCTTCACGCGTGTTGTCCACTTTTGTTACGATTCCTTCTGATGCGGCTTTTACTTGGCTACCCACAGGTGCCGCGATGCAGATAGAATTGTTTGTTCTGTATTGCTCTAATGTTTTGTCATAGATCGGTGTGTCCACGTTGTAATCCATGACGATGTCCCCTTGCACTGGCCAACTCATCACTTGGTTGTCCTCGAAGAAGCTAAAGATGGCGTCTTTTGCTTCAGAGTCTTCAAACACTTGAGACGATTCAGCTGCTTCGCCGTCTTTGTGTGAAGAAGAACCTGCAACGGTGCTCTTTCTTGTTGGATTGTCTGGCGTTGTAGACGACGGTTGTTTCGTCTCGCCATTCGCACCCGTTTTTTGAACGTCTACCGGATTTTTTTGCTCGTCTGGCTTTGGTTCTGTTTTGGGTTGTTCATTTGGTGTTGAAGGTTTCTTTTGCCCTGATTCATTTTTTTGCTCTGTCCCGCTGTTTGGTGCTGTTTCTTTTTGTTCTGGTTGACTTTTTGGTTCTTTTCTGATTGCGCTTGGTGCAGATACATCGGTTCCGGTTTTCTGTTCTGGTTGGCCTTCGCTTTGGTCTTGGTTACGCTTCTCTTGGTCGTCCGCTTTTTTTGCGGCGTCTAGCGCGGCCTGTTTTTCTACATAGCTTTCCATGTCGTTCTGGTCTACCGTTTTGAGTTGATCTTGGTCAACAGAACCGGTAGTCGGGGCGGTCGCTTTTGCGACAATGCGATTCGGTGTAGAATCGTTGATTGAGTTGATGTTGTGTAGCGATATGACGCCCGCTAAGGCGACGATAATGGCCGCACACGAATACAACCCGATGTAGAACCCCCTCTTTTGAATGAATTCTTTTAGTTTGCTGTTATTTTTTTTCATTATAACACCTCCAACCCTATTATTGCCGATTAAAATTACCATTATTCATAAATACTGTAAAAATTTTTGTGCCGTTTATATGCGTCTGAAATGGCGGTTGGCGGTAGCAAAGTCTACGTTTGTTGCGTATCATTTGCCAGATTGCTTGACAAAGTATCTGGTGTTTTATATGATAAACAAATGAACGATGAAACCTAGTCGTGAACTTTTCATGCGCTTGCGTATGAAGGAAGGATGAGTAGACAAATGAATAGAAAAAGAATACAAAACTGGGGGGCGTGCATGGGGCTAGCGGCGATTTTTGCTTGTGGCACAACCGCACCTCAACTGGCACTAGCCGCAGGCAGTGCTACCGTAAAGGTAAATGGCACCCCCGTGCAAAGCGAGGCCGTCATTATCCATGACCAAGTCTACGTGCCGCTTCGGGAGGTGGGCGAAGCGATGGGCGCAACCGTGAGTTGGGATCAAAACCAAAAAACAGCGAACGTCACTGCAAACACCGCGCCGTCTGACAAAAACATCCCCAAGGTGCTCGAACGGGTCAACCCGTTTGTGGTCGGCATCATCGGCGTGTTTAACAGCGACGCATCGGTCAGCTACAAGAGCCAGTATTTAGACGGCATCGCAAACGGAACCGGCATTGTCATTTCCGCCGACGGCACCATTCTCACCAACGCCCACGTCGTAAAAGATTTAAAGAGCATCGTTGTCGTCATGTATGACGGAAAAACCTACGAGGGCAAGCTAATCGCCATCGACGAATTTAGTGACTTGGCGACGGTCAAAATTGACAAGACCGATTTAGCCGTTGCAAAATTTGCAAACAACAACGACATCTACACTGGGCAAGATGTGTTGGCCATTGGTACACCGCTTTCGATGTCCTTCCGCAATACAGTTTCGTTCGGCATCATCAGCGGCGTAAACCGTGGCATGGGTAGCAACTACCGCCTCATCCAAACCGACGCGGCGATCAACCCCGGCAACAGCGGCGGTCCCCTTGTAAATATGAAGGGCGAGGTAATCGGCATCAACTCTAGCAAATTTGTCGGCCCTTCTATAGAAGGAATGGGGTTTTCGATACCCGTCGATACGGTTCAATATGTTCTGAACCATTTTAATACATATGGAAAAGTCATGCGCCCCGAGATCGGCGCCACCTTTGAGGAGGATACGATCTCTAAACTAGGGCTTGTTTCAAACGGCGGCATCACCATTAGCACCTTTCAAGACACATCGCCTTTGAAGGCGGCCGGTGCCGCTGTTGGCGACCGCATCATAGCGATCAACGGGCAAAGCGTGAACAGCATCATCGACTTTAATGAACTCATGAAAAGCTTTTTGCCCGACAATGAAATTAAGGTGAAAATCAAGGGCAAAGAGGCAGAACTGACAGTCAAATTAAAATAATATTATTAGGAGGATAAAAAATTGAAGAGAAAATGTGTAGATAAAAGAATAACAGGATTGCTTTTGGGCACGGCTATGGCCGTTTCATCTGTGATGATGCCGGTCTATGGGGCAGACACAGCGGGTGCAGTAGAGATTCAATTAAACTTGGGCAACCCTACGCTATCGATTAACGGGCAAAGCGTATCGGTGGCCGCACCTTTTTCGGTCGGCCAAGGCACGACGATGGTGCCCCTTCGGGTCATTACAGAAGCGTTCGGCGCAACTGTCGACTGGAACGCCAATGAAAAAACAATCTCGATTTCGTACGATCAAAAATCAATCCAGATGCAGATCGACCAAAAGACCGCCCAGATTGATGGGCAAACCGTCGATATGACCGAAGCGCCCGTGATCCAAGACGGCACAACGATGGTGCCCCTTCGTTTTATCAGCGAGAATTTTGGCGCAACCGTGGGCTTTGATGAAAACACAAAGCAAGTGACGGTGACAAAAGACAAAGACATTAACATTTCCAATCTATTAAACGTGAGCGACAAGGCGTACATCGGGGATCAATATTTTGGATGGAGTATGAAAAACTCTCCAAGCTTTTCTTTGACGAATCGTAACCTAGACGCAAGCGAACTAAGCTTTACCAACGACGGTGATACATGCGCCATCAGCCTCGCCATCACTACCTATGCCAGCGATACCGATTACAGCATGGACAAAGCCATCCTATACACAAAAGAATCGCTTAAAGACTACACGCTCATTTCTCAAAAGAAGGATAAAAAAGATGGTGTAGACTATTATGAAATTTCTGCGAAGGAAAGTGATGGTACCGCCTACTCAAAATTGTATTGGAAGAACAATAGATTGTACTCATTTGCTGCGTACATCACAAAGGATGCCGAAAAAAAGGATGCCGATTTGACAATGGATTGCTTTCAATCGATTGCACTTGCATACAAAGATTCAGGCGATATCGAAGATTTATCCAACACAGCAGAGAGCGGAACGCGTAAGTTTGAAGAAACCAAGTTAAACCTGTCATTAGACCTACCTGTCACATGGGAACAAGAAGATAACGCAGACAAAGCCAATTATTTTGAATTTGTAGACGTGAACCCCTCCGGCAAAAAGGGTGAATTCTATACTCGTGTAGTCGTGCAGATGTATTCTCGTGATGGAAGCCAGACTGTAGACGAATGGGCAAAAGAGGGCGCAGATATCGCACGCACCTGGTATAATCCAGAATTTTATAAGCAAACAACCATTGCAAAAAAAGTAGGCACGTATGATAGCAAGGGCTTCAAAGAAGAAACAAAACCGGATGGTGTATCGACCCTCATGACAGAATCTTACTATATTTTTGGCGGCAAATATAAATATCAAATCGTTGTAAGCTGTGATCCGAAGGTATACAATGATCCGACGGCATGGAAAGCCGTAGAGCAAGTTGTCAATAGTTTCCATTTTAGTGAGCCAGATGCAGACGAAGTAGGCATTTTGACCGAGCCGGATTCAAACACGTCTGCTGATGATAAGATAACGGATACAGTGAAGCTCGATGACATGGGGGTTTCATTTGATATTCCGACGTTATGGACATATCTTGCAGTAAATGCATATGGGGATGCATCCCGCGGGATGTCTATAGTGGTTGGAAAAAACACTGGTGCCGACACGCTCACTGAGCAGAGCCTACGAGATGCAGTCGTGGCCAACGGTGGCGAAGTCGTGAAACTATCCATGAGCGGTACCACGTTGGGTGGCAAAAATGTGATCTACGTGCAATTTAAAAACGCATCTACCAATACGATCACAGATCAATATATATACAAAAATACTGACAATACAGCGACGCTGGTTACGCTATCTTCAGATCTTTGGCGTTATGGCGAGAGAAACAAAACTCTTACGAGCGATATTGTAAAATCATTTAAGTTTCAATAAGATAATACTGCGTAATGCAGTATACCTTCTAAAAACAGTAAGCCCCGGAGTGGCGAGTCAACACCATTTCGGGGCTTTTCATATCTCTTACCAATGTCAACACGTTAAGCAAAAAATGCCTAACTATCAGCAATCAAAATGTCAAATTGTATTCTCATATATACAATTTTTTGATATAATAAAATCAAACGGAAGAGGTGTTTTTGATGGATACGATGCCGGACAATGATAAAAAGGTATTGCTTGACGACGAAAAGAAGAAACGATTGCAGGAAACACTTGGTATCAACGTTGACAGCGATTTGTTTGACCCAAGGTACGACTATGTGTTCAAGCGAATTTTTACAGCTGATAATGAAGAATCAAAATATGCGTTAATCGATTTCCTTAATTCTGTCCTGCGATTTGAAGGTGATGCGGTCATTACGGATTTGACCGTCATTAACGCCGAAATCCCCGTAGACAGTAAAGACTATAAAAAATCTGTATTTGATTTGAGAGTGAGTTTCAAAGGTGGAGAACAGGCGCTTGTTGAGATGGAGTTACGCCCAAAGGATGACTTTAGGAAGAGAAGCCAATTCTTGATTTCAAAAGCATACAGTAATCAGAAAATAGCTGGTTTTAAGTATAAAGACTTGAAGAAGTGTTATATTGTATGTATCACGAACTTTACACTGCTACAAGACAGAGATGCGTTTTTTACAGATTATGTATACAGAGACTCGAAGGGTCTACCGCTGTCGGACGATTTGACAATTGTATTTCTTGAACTATCAAAAATTCAACATCTATTGGATAAGAAAACAGATGAACTCACCAATGTCGAGATGTGGGCTATATTTTTAAGATATGCTTCCGACAAAGATAAACGTGGCATTTTGCATAAAATATTAGAGAGAGAGGATGGGGTTAAAATGGCTACTCAAATACTTGAAGAAATTAGTAAAGACGAAAAAGAGCGTATGCTTTATGAAAGCCAGTTGCTTTATGAAGCGGATTCAGAGGCAGAGCTTCGCTATGCCCATAGAATAGGCATGGAGAAAGGTAAGATTGAGACTGTCATCGGTATGATCGAAATGATTAGCATCCCCCTTTCTGGTGCGATGAAGGCTGCAAAATTATCAGATGAACACAAGCCTGAGCTAATCAGGATCTTAAAAGATCGAAATATTCCTTATGTAGAATAATAGTAGCCGCAAGGTATTAAACCAGGCAATGAACAGACAGTCGCGAACTAAAAAAGGGAAGAGAGAAGACCACCTACGCAGTCTTCTCTCTTCCCTTTTTCCTCATTCCCGCACACCAGTATGCCCAAACCCACCACTGCCACGCGCCGTATCCTCCGAAAGCTCCTCCACAAATACAAAATCGACCATTTCAATCTTATTCACCACCATCTGAGCGATGCGGTCGCCCCGCTTGATGACGAACGGCTCTTTTGAAAAGTTAATGAGAATGACTTTGATCTCACCGCGGTAATCGGCATCGATTGTTCCAGGTGTGTTGACCATCGAGATGCCGTGCTTTAAGGCAAGACCGCTACGCGGTCTAATTTGCGCTTCAAACCCTTGTGGCATGGCAATCTTAATGCCCGTTGCAATCAATTTGATCTCACTCGGCAAAATCGTTTCATCGGCAGAAACATTTGCGTATATGTCCATGCCAGCCGCCATGTGGCTCATGTAGCGCGGAAGGGGCAAGTCCTTTGCGTCTTCCGTTTTACTAATTAAAAACCTTTCCGTAGGCATCCGAAAAAATCTCCTTCGCGTCAAAATTCTCTACTTTCCCCACGATAGACAGGCTCGCCTTGTTCAAGTCAAAAATGGAATCGACCAATGCGTATATGCGTGGAATGGTCACACTGTCTACTTTTTCGGCCAGTTGGTCTGTCGTTAAGATACGGTTTAAGAGAAGCTCCGAACGCCCAATGCTCGACATGCGGCTTGACGAACTTTCAAGACTGAGCAGCATGTTGCTCTTGATCTGTTCTTTTGTTTTTGTCAACTGCTCTTCTGTTATTTTGTTGTGTTGTAGATTTTTAATTTCTTGTAGGATCAGCTGCAACACTTCTTGGGTCTGGTTTGGGTTCAGCCCGGCATAAACCGAGAATAAGCCCGTATCGACATAATTCGAATTATACGAATAAATCGAGTACGACAGACCGTGCTCCTCTCGTATCTTCTGAAACAAGCGGGAGCTCATGCCGCCGCCAAATATCGTATTAAAAACAGACAACACATATGAGTCGTCCGTGCCCATGCGGATGCCGGGGAACGCAAGGCACATATGCACTTGCTCGATGTCTTTGACGGTCTTGATAAACGACGGGGTGAGCGTCGCCGCTTGACCACTTCCTTCTTGTTCTGTCGTGCAAGTAAAATCACCGAAGTAACACTCAATTTTTTTAATCATTTCATCCGCGTCAAAATTACCGGCTACCGCAATCACGGTATTGTCCGGGCGGTAGTGCTTTTTGTAATAGTCTTGAAACGTGCTGTTGTCAAAGGACGCAATAGACGTTCGGTTGCCCAAAATGGGGAAGCCGAGTGGGTGATCGTGCCACAGCGCATATTGCAGGTTGTCGTACACCAAATCTTCGGGTGTATCTTCATACATGCTGATTTCTTCCAGTATGACGCCGCGCTCCTTCTGAATCTCTACATCGTCAAATTTTGAATGGAAGAACATATCCGAGAGGACGTCCAGCGCGATGTCAAAGTGGGTGTCGAGCACCCTCGTGTAATAGCACGTATACTCTTTTGTCGTGTACGCGTTGAGTTGCCCGCCGATTGCGTCCATTTCATCTGCGATATCGATGGCACGGCGGGTTTTGGTGCCTTTAAACAGCATGTGCTCTATAAAATGCGAGATGCCGTTTGTCGCTTGTGACTCGTTTCGTGAACCGTTTTTTACGAAAATACCGAACGCGATCGAGCGTACGAAAGGGATCTGCTCGTGTACGATCGTTATTCCGTTTTTTAATTTTATCGTCTCAATCATGTGGTTTAAAGTCTCCTTAGGCGAACGTGTGATGTTTATATTGTTAGGAAATGAAAAAAAATTATGCGGTTCGTAGACGGATTTTAACGAAATTTATAAAAGAGTACCCCAAGAAGCACGGAACATGCATCATGTGATACTCCTATTTTATGCAGTAGTCTAGGGTGTTCAACGTGGGTAGCACCCACGTTCTTCCCTTCCCTTTTGCTTTACACTTTTGGCAATGCGTCTTTTCTAGATAGATTTAAGCGGCCCTGTTCGTCAGTACCTAACACCTTTACAGGGAATATGTCTCCAACTTTCACAAAGTCTTCTACCTTCTCTATTCTTTCGTGCGCAAGCTTGGATACATGCACAAGCCCTTCTTTTTCTGGCGCGATTTCAACAAATGCACCAAACGCCATTACGCGCGTTACTTTTCCAGAATAGATTTTGCCCGGCTCTGGCACCATGACAATGGCTTCGATCATCGCAATTGCGCGGTCAATCTTGGCTTGGTCGTCTGAGCAAACAAAGATCTTGCCGTCGTCCTCTGTGTCAATCTTAGAAACACCAGATTCGTCAATGATGCGGTTGATGGTCTTGCCACGTGACCCGATGACCTCTGCCATTTTTTCTGGATTGATTTGTACCAATCCGATTTTAGGGGCATATTTCGAAAGGGTTTTGCGTGGTTCTGCCAACGCTTTTAGCATTACCTCGTCAAGAATATAGTCTCTCGCCTCGTGGGTGTTGGCCAACGCTTGCTTGATAATCTCAGGTGTTAAGCCGTCGATTTTAATATCCATTTGAATGGCGGTAATGCCTTCTTTTGTGCCCGCTACTTTAAAATCCATATCGCCGAAGAAATCTTCAAGCCCTTGGATGTCGGTTAGCAACACGAAGTCGTTTGTATCTTCAGGGTTTGTCACAAGACCAACCGAAATACCCGCAACAGGGCGTTTGATCGGCACACCCGCGTCCATCAACGACAGCGTAGACGCGCAAACGCTGGCTTGTGACGTAGAGCCATTCGAGCTTACTACTTCTGACACAAGACGGATGGCATACGGAAATTCTTCTTCTGATGGGATCACAGGCAAGAGCGCACGTTCTGCAAGGGCACCATGGCCGATTTCACGACGACCAGGACCTCTCGATGGGCGTGTTTCGCCTACAGAGTAACTTGGGAAGTTATAGTGGTGGATGTAGCGTTTTGAATCTTCTAATAGGTCAAGACCATCAAGGCGTTGGGCTTCGCCCATCGAACCCCATGTGGTTACGGTCAAGACTTGGGTTTGTCCCCTTGTAAAGATCGCGGAACCGTGGGTACGCGGAAGAATCGAAACTTCACCCGATAGCTTTCTGATTTCGTCTAGACGACGTCCGTCTGGACGCTTGTGGTCTTTAAAAATCATACGGCGTACCGTTTCTTTTTCGAACTTGTAGATGCCTTCGCCGATTGACGCGACATAGCCGTCACGGTCTTCGCCGTCATATTTGGCAAGAAGCGCTTCGGTTGTTTCTGCTGTAAGGGCAGATACTTTTTCGTCTCTGATTTGTTTCAAATCAGTAAAGACCGCTTCTTCCATACGCGCATCGGTAATGATTTGACGAATGTTTTCATACAGGTCATGATCGACCGTATGCTCTTCGTATACGCGCTTCTCTTTGCCACACTCAGCAACGATTGTATCGATAAATTCGATAACGCGCACATTTTCTTCATGGGCACGGTTGATGGCATTAAACATAACCTCATCGGATATTTCATCTGCGCCGGCTTCAATCATCATCACTTTGTGACGAGTCGATGCAACCGTTAATGCAAGCTTGCTTGCTTCTCTTTGCTCTGCGGTAGGGTTGATAACAAACTCGCCATCGACAAGTCCAACACAAGTAGAACCCGTTGGGCCTTTAAACGGAATATTTGAGATCGAAAGAACGATAGACGCACCGATCATCGCCGCAATTTCAGGGCTACAATCTTGGTCAACGGAAAGTACAGAAGCAACGATTGCCACATCGTTTCGATAATCTTTCGGGAACAATGGACGAATCGGTCTGTCGATAAGACGAGAGGTAAGAACGGCCTTTTCTGTGGGTCTACCCTCTCTTTTGATAAAGCCCCCAGGGATTTTGCCTACTGAATATAATCTTTCTTCGTAATCGATGCTAAGGGGGAAGAAGTCTATGCCTTGGCGTGGTTTTTCAGATGCGGTGGCGGTCACGATTAAAACTGTGTCACCATAATACACAAGAGCGGCACCGTTCGCAAGTTCAGCGACACGGCCTATTTCGACGGTCAACGTGCGATTTGCTAACTCCATAGAGTATGTTTTGTACATATAGTGCTCCTTTCAAAACAATTATTTAAGAAAAGGCTGCTCCGTTGCGGAACAGCCTAAAGTAACTAGCAACTACTTTCTTAATCCCAATTCGGCGATCAACTCACGGTATTTAACAACATCTCTTTGCTTGATGTAGTTTAAAAGACCTTTTCTTTGACCAACCATTTTTAAAAGACCACGTCTCGAGTGGTGATCTTTTTTGTGCATCTTTAAGTGCTCGGTTAGGTGGTTGATTTTTTCGGTTAGAAGTGCAACTTGCACCTCTGGTGAGCCTGTGTCTTGTGGGTTTCTGCCGTACTTTGTAACGATAGTCTGTTTGTCAATCATGTTTAAATCCTCCAATAAAATAATTTTATGATTACACCCCGAATGTTAAGAGACGGTTGGAGAAACCAATCACCGAACATTGGATTTAGTGCAAAACAATAGTATCATACCTTGAAACTAAATTCAACCAATTCTTGCGAAATCATTCTGCTTTCGAGAGCAACGCGATGCCTGTTTCGATTCGAGCCAAGCTTTCTTCTTTATTCAAAAGGGCGAGAAGTTCGATTGCGCCACAAGGCGACGTGGGTCTGCCCGAGAGTGCGGTGCGTATCGGCCATAGCATCTGCCCGTTTTTCACACCGAGCGTCGCGATTAACGCCATCAATGTGTCATGAAGTGCTTGCTCAGACCAATCTGCTTGTGCAGACAAAACCGGAAGCGCTTCTTGCAGACAATGAAGAGAATTGGTCTCATCTGTCTTCATTTTTTTATGCACATACAATGCGATGTCGTAAGACGGAAGCACATCGATAAAATCGACAAGCGACGGAATGTCGTTGAGGCGGTCAAGTCTGGTTTGAATGTACGACGCCACTAACTTCAAATCTACATCTCTCGTCACCGCTTTTTGTAAGAACGGCAACGCAAGGTCATAAAAGACCTCTTTGTCCATCTTTTTCAAATATTCGCTGTTCATCCAACTTAGCTTTTTCATGTCAAAAATAGACGGCGACTTGCTCAGGTTTTTGATCGTAAACGCCTGTATCAGTTCGTCTAGTGTAAAAATTTCTTGGTTGTCTGAGGGGCTCCAACCCAACAGCGCCACGTAGTTTACGATGGCTTCGGGCAAATAGCCCATCTCAATCAAGTCTTCGAAAGATGCATCGCCGTTTCGCTTGGATAACTTCTCGGTGGCGCTCTTCATCACCGGTGGTACATGCACGTAGGTCGGGATATCCCAGCCAAACGCTTCATACAACAAATTGTATTTTGGCGTAGACGAGAGGTACTCACTGCCGCGCACCACGTGGGTAATTTTCATCAAATGATCGTCCACCACGTTTGCAAAGTTATACGTCGGCAGAGAGTCCGATTTGATCAGTATTTGATCTTCCAGCAATCCGTTTTCCACGGTAATGTCGCCGTATACTTCGTCGTGGAACGTCGTCTGGCCTGTGGTTGGCATTTTTTGTCTAATGACATACGGAATGCCGTCTGCTAAGTTTTTTTCGATTTGTTCTTTTGAGAGAGAGAGGCAATGCCTGTCATACTGGTCCGAGGTTTCCCGCACCTGCGTCAAGCGCTCCTTTGTGCAAAAGCAATAATAGGCTTCGCCCTTTTCAATGAGCATCTTGGCGTAGTCTAGGTAACCGCTTTTGCGCTCACTCTGGATATATGGGCCAAAATCGCCGCCTACATCGGGGCCTTCATCATGAACAATCGACGCCAACTGGAGTGTCTTGTAGATCACGTCTGTGGCGCCTTCTACAAACCGCTCTTTGTCTGTGTCTTCAATGCGCAGTATAAAGGTACCGCCCGCCGATTTGGCAATCAAGTATTCATACAGTGCCGTTCTTAAATTTCCGATGTGCATATAGCCCGTTGGGCTGGGTGCAAATCTCGTTCGTACCATGGATTTCCCCTCCTTTACGCTTTTAAACTTTCAGGCGTAACAGGCTCTGCGTCGCCCCAGATTCTTTCCAAGTTATAAAAGCTTCTGTCTTCTTTGTTGAAGATGTGCACGATGATACAGCCAAAGTCGAGCAAAATCCATGTAGACGTCTGGTATCCTTCGGAATGTTTAATGACAAAGCCATTTTTGGCCAATTCATTTGACACTTCCTCCGCCAGAGCCTTTACATGGTTTGGGTTGTTGCCCGTGGCAATGATAAAATAATCGGAGATAACCGATATGTTGTGGATATCCAACATCGTAACATCGACAGCCATTTTATCGTCTAGTGCGCTGTAGGCATGCCGTACGGCATTTAATGAGTGTTCAAAACTATCTGACAATTTTTATTCCTCCTCTTTTTTTTAATTTACGTTAGTTTTGTAAAAGTGCAAGGCGTCCACACCGAGTGGGTGAAGAATACGCCCTTTTTCTTTGATATGTTGGGCAGTAAGCTCGAGACCAAGGCAAACGGCCTTGTCCAAATCTTCATAGGCAAGCAGACGAAGCTCTGCCAAGCCTTCAAAATCTTCGCGACCTTCTTCTATATAATCTGCAAGATAGATGATTTTGTCAAGCATCGTCATTTTCTTTCGCCCAGTCGTGTGGTATTTGATGGCATCTAGCACGTCTTTATCTGTCACATGAAATTCATCCTTGGCGATTTTTGCCCCAAGGAAACTGTGTGCCAAATAAATCTGGCTGTTCATGACGTCGTCGAGTTCGATATGATAGTGGGCACAAAGTTGTCTCGTCTTCTCTTCTTTAAAATCTTTTGCACAGTCGTGCAGAAGTGCCGCCATGGTCGCTTTCGTTTGGCTAACGCCATACGCCTTCGCGAGGCTGACCGCTTCTTTGTACACGCCTTGTGTGTGCACAAAGCGGGCGGGCGACACCATCGAGTGGAGCCGCTTGTTTATTTTTAACACTTCCCCCGACATCTTCTTGGTGTCGATGTATAATTCAAATTTGTTAATATATTGTTCCACCGCGCCGGGCAAAAGATACTTGATCGTCTTTAAAACTTGCACACGATTTCTGATATCGGTGGACGAAATGGCGAGAGCGGGCACCTCTAATATATGGATGCGGCTCTTGCACCTTTTACTCAGCTCATCGATAAATTTTTCTAGCTTCGACGTATTGTAGCCCGGTCTTGTCACCGCCACAAATTCACACAGGTTCAGCAAGCTCTCCGAATCTTTCCACGAAAAGATTTGCTGTACGGCATCCGCGCCCGTGATGAAATAAATCTTCGCATCTTTTCGACAAAGAGACGAAAGTTCTTTCAGCGTGTCAACCGTGTAGGTAAAGTCTGGGCGGTCTATCTCGATGCGCGATACGTAAAAGTATGGGTTTGTCGCGGTTGCCAAGGCGGTCATCAGATACCGATGCTCGCTAGGCGAAACGGCCCCGCCTTTTTTATGAGGCGGACGTCCCGATGGAATAAAAAGCACACGCTCGATATCCAGCTCTTGCCGCACCGCTTCCGCCGCCACCAAATGCCCGTAGTGAATCGGGTCAAATGTACCGCCCATGATGGCAATTCGTTTGCATTTTTTTAGAATGGCTAATTCGCTTTTCATTTGATGTACACTCCCAACTAAAATCCGGCCTTGTGTTTACTTTTTAACCAATTCGATGATGGGGTTTGTTTTCGAACGTCTGTAGAGTACAATTTTTTTGCCGATGACTTGGATCGTCTCGGAGTGGGTTCGCTCGCGAATAATCTCCGCGATCTCGCTTACTTCGATGGCGCAGTTATTCAGCACCGTCAATTTGATCAATTCTCTTTTTTCGAGTGCTTCGTCTACAGCCGTCGTGAGTTCTGGTGTCACAGCGTTTTTGCCCACTTGGATAATGCTCTCCATGGGGTTTGCAAGGCTTCTAAGCTGTGCGCGTTGTTTACTTGTCATTTTTATCACCTCTAAAGCATGTACTGCTTCTATTTATAATATTCAAATTCTAAATCGTAGATTTTAACGGTGTCGCCCTCATCGATGCCGCTGTTTTCGAGCGCCTCGATGATGCCCCTGTCACGCAAATATTTTTGGAAGAAGTCGAACCCTTTTTCTGTATCCAGTTGGGTAAAGCCCATCATTCTTTCCACAGAAACACCTGTGACTGTATATAAATTTTCGTCTACCTTCTCAACAACAAACGGCTCGGAATGGACGGTTGGCTCGATATAGTCTTCATAATCTTCTTCAAACACGATGTCCTTCGGATAATCTTCCAGTATCTTGGCAACCGCCATCAGCAAGTCGTCAAGCCCTTCATTCGCCGCGGCAGAAATCGGGAATACATTGTCGCCATAGACAGCTTTAATCTTCTCAAAGTTTTCGGCTGCTTCTGGGATATCCATTTTGTTTGCGGCGATGATTTGCGGACGCTTGGCCAAATTTTCATTGTACTTCAAAAGCTCGTTGTTGATCTTTTCAATGTTTGTAAGAGGGTCCGTGCCTTCTAGTGCAGCCGTGTCGACTACATGGATAAACACCTTCGTCCGTTCGATGTGTCGCAAAAACTGGTGCCCAAGCCCCGCGCCTTCGCTGGCGCCTTCAATCAAGCCCGGTATATCCGCCATAACAAAATCACTGCCCCATTTGCTTCGCACAACGCCCAAGTTCGGGCTTAACGTCGTGAAATGATAGTTTGCGATTTTTGGGTTGGCGTTGGTCGCCATCGAGAGCAAGGTCGATTTTCCGACATTCGGGAACCCGATGATGCCGACATCTGCGATCAACTTTAATTCTAGTATGACATCATACTCTTTTGACATACGTCCGTGCTCGGCATATTTTGGCGCTTGCCTTGTAGGCGTCGCAAAATGTTGGTTGCCTTTGCCGCCTTTTCCGCCTCTAATCAGCGTTTTCGGCTCGCCCGGCGTCACCATATCGGCCATGATCTTGCCGCTCGTCGCTTCACGGATGATGGTGCCGACTGGCACTTTGATAATAATGTCTTCCGAATTTTTACCCGAGCAATTTCGTTTGCCGCCACTGTCGCCGGGTAATGCTTTAAATGTTTTTTTAAACCGAAAATCAATCAGCGTGGACATACTCTCGTCTGCGACGAAAACAATGTCACCGCCTTTTCCTCCATCGCCGCCGTCTGGGCCACCATGGGTAATATACTTTGCACGATAAAACGAAACGAACCCGTCGCCACCATTACCGCCTTTTATGTGAATCTTGACTCTATCAACAAACATCTATAATTTTCACTACTCCTAATACAAAAAGTTCGCTCTGCAAACCTTTAACCACAGTTTATGAAACACTTTCTTCATATATAAAAAAGTTTGCAAAGCAAACTTTTAACCTTTATTCGTGAAGCACCGCGACTGGTCGCGGCTAGGAACAGTGCGAAGCACTTTCCTAACAGATAAAAAAATAGGGTCTCTCGAAACGAGACACCCTCATGACAAATCATTACTATTTCGCAGCTTCCAAAGGATAAACAGAAACTTGCTTTTTGCTACGGCCTTTTCTTTCGTATCTAACACGTCCGTCAACCAAAGCAAACAACGAATCGTTAGACGCACGACCTACGTTATTACCGGGATGAATTTTTGTGCCTCTTTGTGTAAAAAGAATATTACCGGCCAAAACTACTTGACCATCGGCGCGTTTCGGCCCTAATCGTTTTGCTTCGGAATCACGTCCGTTTTTCGTTGAGCCAACACCTTTTTTATGAGCAAAAAATTGAAGGTTAATTTTCAACATGGTTACACCTCCTCATCGGTTATCGATATTTTATCAGCATATTCGAGGGCGATACCTGTAACGCCCAAGAACAAAGAATTTAATAGAAGATTCACGTCGTGATGATGAGCGCCAGCCGCGATAGAAGGAATGAGGCATAAGATAAAGCCACCCTTCTCTTCGAAGTCGCACTCAAACTGCTCGTCGGTAAAGTTTTCTATCGAGTTAATGGTGTTTAAAACCAAGGCAGAAACAGCGGCACAAACGAGGCTGTCTGTATGGTCTTGTACAATAAATTTATAAATCTCGTGGTTTTGGTTCCGAAAAAAGTGAACCTTTACAGTAGGTTTCATCTTTTTTGCAGAAGACCTAGCCATTGATTTTGTCGATTTTCACACGAGTAAAAGGTTGTCTATGGCCTTTTTTCTTATGGAAAGTTTTCTTTGACTTGTATTTATAGATAATGAGTTTCTTACCTTTTCCGTCACCGATCACCGTTGCCGAAACAGTCGCACCGTTAATAAAAGGCGCGCCGAATTTCACATCGTCGTCGTTTGCAACAGCCAATACATGTTCGAACGTATAGGAGGAATCTGCTTCCACACCTAATTTTTCAATTGTAATGATGTCGCCTTCAGAAACTTTAAATTGTTTACCGCCAGTTTCAATAATTGCGTACATTTGTACACCTCCTCACAATAGAGTACTCGCCAGAGACAGCACCATTTATAAAACAAACGGTAAGACCGGATCTGAGCGGTTGTAACATTTCATAACACACTACATGCAGGCAAAATCACCCACATATGAGCAAACAGTATAATAACACAAGAAAGCGAAGCAAGTCAAGAAATTTTTATTTAAACTTGTGCTTCATCTTGTCAAAGAAACCTTCTTTTTTGTCGTTTAAGTCCATACCGCCCGCATCGCCGAACGCCATTAAAAGCTCGCGTTGTTTGTCTGTCAGTTCAGTCGGCACCACAACTTTCAACGTAAGGAAGAAGTCACCGCGCAACTTGCTGTTTCGCACGTTAAATACGCCCTTGCCTTTTAAAACGGTCGTCGTGTCTGGCTGTGTTCCCGCCTTCACTGTAAATGTTTCGTCGCCTTCTAGCGTAACAATCGGAATATCACCGCCGAGGGTTGCCTTCACAAAAGAGATTGGCACCTCTAAATAAATATCGTTTCCTTTGCGCACAAACACTTTGTGTGGTCGTACATTGGCCGTTACCAAAACGTCGCCGCTTGGGCCACCCTTCTCGCCTGCTTCGCCTTTTCCTGCTAAGCGTATACTCTGGCCGCTGTCGATACCCTTCGGCATAACAACCTTTAGTGTCTTTTGTTTTTTCACGCGCCCTGCGCCATTGCAAGTCGGGCACGGGTTGCGGATAATTCTACCCTCTCCCCGACAGATGCTACACGTTCTTTGGGTTGCCATCGTGCCAAAAATCGTCTGCTGGGTGACACGCTCTTGGCCAGTGCCACCGCATTGTCTACAGCTTTCGGGCACCGTGCCTTGTTTCGCGCCTGTGCCTTTACATGGTTCGCACGTCTCAGAAATGGGCAACGAAATCTCTTTTTCTGTACCAAACACCGCTTCTTCGAATGTGAGCGTCACAGTTGTATGTAAATCTGCGCCTCTGCTTGGCCCACCCTTGCGGCGTCTACCGCCGCCAAAGCCATCCATTCCACTGTCACCGAAGAACGCTTCAAATATGTCGCCCATATCAAAGCCTGCACCACCGCCATACGAAGAGAACCCGCCTTGCCCTGCCGAGCCGTCCACGCCAGAATGACCATAGCGGTCATAGGCGGCACGCTTGTTGCCGTCCGTCAACACTTCATACGCTTCACTTAGCTCTTTAAACTTTGCTTCTAGTTCTTTGTTATCCGGATTGGCGTCGGGATGGTATTGTTTCGCAAGTTTTCTGTACGCCTTTTTTAGCTCGTCATCGCCTGCCGATTTGGATACACCCAACACATCATAATAATCTCGTTTATCTGCCACTTCGTCACCCTCTACACTATCAATTTTCACTGTTATTTAGGCTGTGTGCATACAGATAAAACACGGATTCATACAAATCCGTGTTTTATCCCCTTCTGCTATACCGCCTCACGTTTTCACGACTTACGCCGTTTGTTATTGCTCTGTGTAGTCTCCGTCGATTACATCGTCTGTGCCGCCAGGCGCGCTTTGTCCCGCTTCTGCACCGGCTTGTTGATATAATTTTGTAGAAAACTCGTTTACCACTGCGGACAAGCTTTCTGTCGCTGTTTTGAGTGCATGCAAGTCACTATCAGACATGCTTTCGATATTGAGGCTATCAGACAATGTCCTTAGATTGTTGACTTCTGTTTCAATCTTCGCTTTGTCGTCTTCCGAAATTTTGCCCTCAAAATCTTTAAGCAATTTTTCTGTTTGGAACACCAACGAATCGGCTTCGTTCTTCGTGTCGATCACTTCTTTGCGCTTGCTGTCTTGCTCTGCGTATTGTTCTGCTTCTTTTACCGCTCTGTCGATGTCGGCGTCTGATAGATTGCCGCTTGAAGAGATTGTGATTTTTTGTTCTTTATTTGTTCCCAAATCTTTTGCAGAAACGTTTACGATACCATTTGCATCGATATCAAAGGTTACTTCAACTTGTGGCACACCTCGTGGCGCTGGTGGAATGCCGTCTAGTCTAAATTGACCAAGGGATTTGTTATCTCTCGCGAACTTACGCTCACCTTGCACGATATTGATATCCACTGCGGTTTGGTTGTTTTCTGCGGTTGAAAATACTTGTTTTTTATTGGTCGGAATTGTTGTGTTTCTTGGGATTAATGGGGTAGCAACGCCGCCCAATGTCTCGATGCCCAATGACAATGGGGTCACGTCTAACAAGAGGATGCTGCCTGCGCCCTCGTCACCTGCTAATTTTCCGCCTTGAATCGATGCACCAAGCGCAACACATTCATCTGGGTTGATGCCTTTGAATGGGTCTTTGCCTGTGATCTTTTTCACTTCGTCTTGTACAGCCGGTATTCTTGTAGATCCGCCTACAAGTAACACTTTGTCAAGTTCACTTGGCGAAATATCTGCGTCTTTTAAGGCTGTTCTAACAGGATCCAATGTGCTTTGTACCAAATCGGAAGTCAATTCGTCAAATTTTGCTCTTGTAAGGGTTACGTCCAAATGTTTTGGGCCGTCTTGGTTCATCGTCACGAATGGAAGATTGATTGTCGTCGTCGTCACGGTCGAAAGTTCTTTTTTGGCTTTTTCAGCCGCTTCTCTTAACCGTTGCATCGCCATTTTGTCTTGGCTTAAATCCATGTTTTCCGCTTTTTTAAATTCAGCGATCAGATGGTTCATTACGCGTTCGTCAAAGTCATCGCCGCCCAAGTGGTTGTTGCCGCTTGTCGCCAATACTTCGATAACGCCGTCGCCGATTTCGATAATCGACACGTCAAATGTACCGCCGCCTAAATCGTATACCATTATTTTTTGTTCTTTTTCGTTGTCAAGGCCATATGCAAGCGCCGCAGACGTTGGCTCGTTTATAATACGCTTTACTTCTAAGCCCGCAATCTTGCCTGCGTCTTTTGTCGCTTGTCTTTGGCTATCTGTAAAATACGCCGGAACCGTAATAACGGCTTCTGTTACAGTCTCGCCCAAATAACTTTCTGCGTCTTTTTTCAACTTTTGAAGAATCATCGCCGAGATTTCTTGTGGCGAGTAGTTTTTGTCATCGATTGCCACTTTGTAGTCTGAGCCCATGTGTCTCTTAATCGATGTAACGGTTCGATCTGGATTGGTTACTGCTTGGCGTTTTGCCGTTTCACCAACCAATCTTTCCCCCGCCTTTGTCAATGCGAAAACAGATGGTGTTGTGCGCATGCCCTCTGTGTTTGAAATGACGACAGGCTGGCCACCCTCCATTACCGCTACGCATGAGTTGGTTGTTCCTAAATCTATACCGATTATTTTTCCCATAATAAATGCCTCCCTAATATGATTTTGTTTTATGATTTATAATGTATTGGTTATGCGGTCAATTTGCGACCTGCACCATACTTGGCCTGATGACTTTTTCTTTAAATGTATATCCCTTTTGCAGTTCTTCTATGATTTCATTTTCGCCATAGTTGTCATCCTCTACATGGGATACCGCGTGATGCAAAATCGGATCAAACGTAAAACTGACCGTATCAATTTCGGCTACGCCTATGTCTGTCATCACACCTTTTAATTGCTTTAAAACCATGTCAAGCCCTTTGTAGAGCTGATGTTCTTTGTCTGGGCAAGAACCGACCGCCCGTTCAAAATTGTCTACAACTGGCAATATTTTACTCATTGTATCCCGCACGCCGTCGTCATACATGCTTGCTTTTTCCTTCATGGTGCGCTTTCTAAAGTTGTCAAACTCTGCCAAGTTTCTTTGCAGTTTATCTGTAAATTCTTCGTTTAGCTTAACAGCCGCCGCCAATTGCGCTTTTAACGATTCCGCATCTGGCTCTGCTTCTTCTATTTGCACGTCTTCGTTTTCTTGAAACACAGCTTCTTCCGCTTCGTTTTGTATGTCATCAACTGGATTTGCCTTTTTTTTCATAATCGCTCTCCTCTTTCTCAACCGTTAGGCTATCCACCCGACAGCTTTTTTATGACATTGCTTATATGATTCACAATTCCGTTTAAAACGGCGACAACCTCCACATAGTTCATTCGAGTAGGGCCAATGATGCCAATTGTGCCATATGAATCTTTTCCGTATCGGTATGTTGTTTTGATGATGCTACAATTTTTCATTTCTTGAACGGTGTTCTCCGTTCCGATTAAGATTTGAAGGGGCGTGCCGCCCAATTCTAACGCATCGCCCAAAAGCGAAATCAACATTTGCTTTTGTTCCAGCGCTTCAAATATGGCCTTTGCTTTGTCCACGTCACTAAATTCGGGAAATGCCAAAATGTTTTTGGCACCACTTGTGTACACCTGCACATCGCGCTCGACGATAATCGTCTCTAACACCGCGTCAATAATCGGCGCCAGTAGCGCCTTATGTTCACCTAGTTCGTTCTCGATGTCTTGCATAAGCTTTGCATCAATTTGACCCGGCAAACGGTTTTGCAAGTATTTTGTCAAGATACCCGAGAGCGCATGAAGCGCGCCCATATCCGGCACTTGCGCCATATGGATTGCATGATTTTTCACAAGCTTTGTATCTGTGACAATGACGCTGATGATTGTATTTTCGTCTAAGGGTATCAGTTGAATGTGCTTGACGATTGTATACTTTGTTTTTGGTTCGCTGACAATTGTCGTATAGTTTGTAAGCAGTGACAACGCCTTTGCTGTATGCTCCATCAGATAGTCTATGTGATTGATGTTATTGGTGACGATATCACGCAGATATTTTGTATGCTCTTGGGATAGTTCTTTTTCGCGCATCAGATTGTCTACGTACATGCGGTAGCCCTTATCTGACGGCACTCTTCCTGCCGAAGCATGGGGTTGGATGATAAACCCCAATTCTTCCAAATCGCTCATTTCATTTCGGATGGTTGCGCTGCTGATGCCTAAGTCGTATTTCTTCGCAATCGTTCTGGACCCGATTGGCTCTGCCGTCGCAATATAATCATTGATGATGGCTTCTAATATTTTTGTTTTTCTGTCATTCAACATCCACAATCACTTCCTCTATGAGCTATGGCTTCATGGTGTCATGAAAAGTTTGGTTTGTTAGCACTCGATGTATGTGAGTGCTAATGGTTTAAAGATAAAATATCACTTTCGTTCTACTTTGTCAAGGGGTTTTTCAATTTTTTTCTCTGTGTTCAGATGTGCCTAAAAATTCACGTATAACGGGAACGGCTTGCCCGCCATCTTTTGCACCCATTTCATAGATTTCGGTCAGCTTTTCTATCTTCTTTTCAAACCGACCCACCGCAAGCGGGCTTTCGGGCGCGATGACAATGGCCTTGCCCTCCGCTTCCAGTGCCCGCACATATTGAAGAGTTTCGTTGTAGACGACATGGCGATTGTCCATTACCTCCATCATCTTTGGATATTTCTTTAACATACGCCGATAGAGAAACCGCAAGCTTTCGGGGGATTTTTGATACGCCCTGTCACGGGTCAACACCACAATCACCTTGTCGCAACCATCTGCCAACGCTTTTCTAACCGGAATGGGGTCACTGGTGCCACCGTCTAAATAAAAACCGCCCCGGTATGGGACAACTGGAGAAAACAACGGAATAGACGAAGACGCGCGTAAGACCGTACACTCTTGCCGCAAGTGCGATTTATCGAAATAGACTGGCGTTCCGCTGACGACATCCGTCACCCCTGTTACAAATTCTGTAGGAGACGCCAAAAATGTTTCATAGTCAAACAGATTCAGCTTGTGTGGAATTTCGTCAAATAAGAAGTCCATGCCGAATAGCGAGCCTGTTTTGAGAAAATTGGACACGCTTACATATCGTTTGTCTTCTATATAATCGGTGTTGATGCGATAGCCCCGCCCTCTTTGCTTAGAAACGTACGAAACGCCGTTGACGGCACCGGCCGATACGCCGATTACATAGTCGACCTCTACGCCACTGTCGAGCAGGTGATCCAATACGCCGATGGTATACATGCCTCGCATGCCGCCGCCTTCTAATACCAAGCCAATTTTCATTCTCTTCGTCTCCTATTCCATAAACTCTATAAACACCCGATTGGACAAATCAATGCCGAGGCTCGTCAAATACATTCGATCTCCCTCTACAACCAACAGATTGTTTTGTACCAATTTTTCAATTTGTTTTCCGTACACGTCTAAGAGGGATACGTGAAATTGTTCTGCAAAGTCGTGCATAGAAATGCCGTCGCTCATGCGTAACCCTAAAAATAAAAACTCAGCGTACGCATCCATTCCGCTGATGGGCACCGGCGGTTCTTCCGTCGTGACCCCTGCCAAGTAGTCTTCGAGTGACGACGTGTTAAAAAAGCGCGCGCCCTCCACAAACGAATGCGCCGCCAAGCCAAACCCAAAATAATTTTTTCGTGTCCAGTACACAACGTTGTGTTTACATGCAAAGCCATCCATGGCAAAATTCGAAATCTCATACTGCTGATACATCTGTAATTTATGCTTGATCAATTCGTACATCTGGCGGTCGAGTTCGTCGTCTGGCAGTTCAAATTCCTTCTCATCAAGCATGCGGTGAAACGGCGTCCCCTCTTCCACGATGAGGCTATACGCCGAAATGTGTTTGGGCCGAAGCGACACCACCAAGTCCAGTGTCTGTTCAAGATCGTGCAAGGTTTGGTTCGGCAATGCAAACATCAAATCCACATTGATATTCTCAAATCCCGCTTCGGTGATGTGGTGATAGGTGTCTAAAAATTGTTCCCACGTATGAATCCGCCCCAGTTGCTTCAACATGCTGTTTTGCGACGCTTGCAACCCAAGGCTGATGCGGTTGATGCCAGCACCTTTGTAAATGCCCAGTTTTTCTTTTGTGATGGTGCCGGGGTTACATTCCATCGTAATCTCTGCCCCCTCCGCCACAGAAAAATGCGCGTAAATTGTCTCCAATATTTCTGCAACAAAATAGGGAGGGAAAACCGATGGTGTTCCCCCTCCTAGAAAAATTGTTTTTATGGTGTACCGTTTGCCATTCGACAAAGCGCACTGTATGATCTCTTCTTTCAACCGTTGGTGATACAGGGCAAACTGTTCGTCCATGCCCCCAAAAGATGGAAAGTCACAATACAAGCATTTCGACTGGCAAAACGGGATGTGTATATAAAGACTCGCTTCGTTCATGCCTATTCTTCTTCCAATTTTAGTACGCTCATGAAGGCGGCCTGTGGCACTTCGACGTTTCCGATTTGACGCATACGCTTCTTGCCCTCTTTTTGCTTTTCGAGCAGTTTTTTCTTTCTCGTAATGTCGCCACCATAGCATTTTGCCAACACGTCTTTTCGGACAGCGCTGACAGTCTCTCGTGCCACCACTTTGCTGCCGATTGCCGCTTGTATCGGTATTTCAAACTGGTGCCGTGGTATTTCCTTTTTCAACTTTTCTGCCATCTTGCGACCACGTTCGACCGCTGTCGATTTGTGAAGGACAAAAGACAACGCGTCCACCACTTCCCGATTCACGAGCATATCAAGCTTCACAAGTTCTGACTCTGCATAGCCTGTTAACTCATAGTCAAAGGAGGCATAACCACGACTACGAGATTTCAAAACGTCAAAAAAATCGTATATAATTTCATTTAAAGGCAACTCATATCGCAACACGGCTCTTGTCGCATCCAAATATTCCATGCCGAGGTAGGTGCCACGCCGTTGCTGGCACAAATCCATAATCGCCCCAATGTAGTCGGATGGCAACATAATCTCTGCCTTTACAATGGGTTCTTCCATCTTTGTGATTCTCGTTGTATCCGGCATATCAGTCGGATTTGACAACAGAATCATCGAGCCGTCTGTCAAATACAGTTTGTAAATAACGCTCGGCGCCGTCGTTACCAAGTCTAAGTTGTATTCCCGCTCTAGTCTTTCCTGAATGATCTCTAAGTGTAACAAGCCCAAAAATCCGCATCTGAAGCCAAAGCCAAGGGCAATGGACGTTTCCGGTTCGAACTGCAACGAAGCATCATTTAACTGCAATTTTTCAAGCGATTCACGCAAGTCTTGGTATTTAGAACCGTCTGCTGGAAACACCCCGCAGTATACCATCGGGTTTACCTTTTTGTAACCCGGAAATGGCTCTGCTGTCCGGTTTGCCGCGTCTGTCACCGTATCGCCGATTCGTGTATCCCCTACATTTTTGATGCTGGCCGTTATATATCCAACTTCGCCCGCTTGCAACTCGTCCGTCGGCACAAACCGCCCCGGCGCAAAAAAGCCAACCTCAACCACTTCAAATTCTTTGGCTGTGGCCATAAAGCGAATGCGTGTATTTTTTGTAATAGAGCCGTCAAACACCCGCACAAACACGATAACGCCCTTGTATGGATCATAAAAGCTATCGAAGATCAGCGCTTTAAGCGGTGCGTCCCCTAGCCCTGCTGGCGGGCGTATGTCCGTCAAGATCCGTGCAAACACTTCTTCTATATTAACGCTGTTTTTTGCCGAAATCAAAGGCGCACTCTCGGCCTCGATGCCGATAATCTCTTCAACCTCTTTAATGACACGCTGTGGGTCTGCACTCGGCAAGTCGATCTTATTGATCACGGGCAAAATGTCCAAGTCGCCATCAATGGCAAGATACACATTGGCAAGTGTCTGCGCCTCCACCCCTTGGGCGGCGTCTATGATTAACACGGCACCCTCACACGCCGCCAAGCTTCTTGACACCTCATAGTTAAAATCTACGTGCCCCGGCGTGTCGATTAGATTTAATATATATTCGATGCCATCATCCGCTTTGTACACAAGCCGCACTGCCTGTGCCTTAATGGTGATGCCACGTTCACGTTCTAAGTCCATATTGTCTAATATTTGCGCCTGCATCTCACGCTCTGTCAATAACCCCGAGCGCTGGATCAACCGATCGGCAAGGGTCGACTTGCCGTGGTCGATATGCGCAATGATGCTAAAATTTCTGATTCTTGATTGCCTATCACAAGACATGTAACATGTTCCTCCTCATATGAAAGCATACTTTCACTAGTGTTGACTTTAAGGAAGTATATCATACCGCTTTGCGTTTGTCCAAATATACCGCTTCAGGCTTGACACTTTTGCGGCGGATGATCTACACTGGCAGTATGGTTGTGCTTAGCTTAGTTACTGTATCGTAAGCGTTAAACCGTTCACATTCATTCTGTATATAAAATACAAGGGGGATAAGCGAATGAACACGAACCCGTATATCAACTTAAACAGAATAGAGTTTCTTGTGACACTTCAGTGTACTGGAAAATGTAAGCACTGTTCCGTTGGTGCAAGATTAAATGAAAAAGGTAGCCAGTGTGTAAAAAAAGAAAAAGCAATGGCGGCGGTTGAGAAACTTGCTGGGATGTTTCCCATTGCGTCGCTGATGACCTTTGGCGGCGAGCCGTTGCTTTACCCCGAAGTGACCTGTGCCATCCATAGCGTCGCCAAGCAATGTCACATCAAACAACGACAACTGATCACAAATGGTTTTTTCTCAAGAGAGACTCAGGTCATTCGAGAAACCGCTGAAAACATTTATCAATCGGGCATAAACGATATTCTGTTGTCTGTTGATGCCTTCCATCAAGAAACAATCCCTTTAGCGTTTGTTCGTTTATTTGCCGAAGAACTGATAAAGCGCAACGTACATACCGTTTGTTTCCATCCGGCATGGGTTGTAAACGCTGACCACCAAAATTCTTACAATAAAGCAACCCATACTCTTTTGGCGTCGCTTTCAGACTTAGGAATTAAGACAACAAGCGGAAACAATATTTTCCCCGCAGGCAACGCAAGTACGTATCTGAAAGATTTCTACAAATTGCCAGAGAATCTTGATTTGTCTGCTACGTGTGGCGAATTACCCTATACAAATCGGCTTGACGACGTCCAGTCTGTTTCGATTGGTCCCAACGGCGATATATCCGTATGTGCATTCGTAATTGGAAACATCTATGAAGACGATATTGCCAGCATTGTTGCCCACTATAATCCATTTGAGAATGACATGATGAATGCATTGATCGATGGAGGTGTAAACGGACTTCTATGTTATGCCAACAAGCATGGCAAGCAAATTGATACGCATGACTGCTATTCACCATGCTCTGTATGCCATAAAATACGCCGCGCATTTTTATGAATATGCAAAAATAGCCGAAGCCCTCTTTAGATTGGATTTATTGCAGAACTATGATATTATGCAATTAGGGAAGTTGTGAAGGAGCGTCGAATC
>JAVBJY010000154.1:0-10638 GCA_031546735.1 Eubacteriales bacterium | reverse complement strand
TCTTTGCCGATGCCCGTGTCCATAAATAATTCATGCACGTCCTTTAGCCTGCATGAGGTGCCGTTGATTTGGTATTCGCTTTCGCCAGAACGGTAGACACGCCTTGCCACCGTTATTTCACGGTAGTCGAGGGGCAAGACGCCGTCCTCGTTGTCGATGACCATGCTCACTTCGGCAAAGCCAAGCGGCTTTCTACTTTGTGTTCCGGCAAAAATAATATCCTCCATCTTGACGCCCCGAAGGCTTTTGGCACTCTGCTCGCCCAGCACCCATCTCACAGCATCAGAAATGTTACTCTTTCCGCTACCGTTGGGTCCGACGACAGCCGTAATGCCTTTTTTAAAATCCAATTTAATTTTGTCTGAAAAGGATTTGAAGCCTTGCAGCTCTAATCTTTTAAGATACATATGTACACCTCTACATCAAGATGAAGATTTGGGTTGAAGATTTGGGTTAAATCATTCGGATGGCAAATTGGGGACAGGCACCCACACAATACCCGCACGTTAAACATGCCCCATTGTCAATGACCGCGCAGTTGTTTTGAATCGAGATGGCACTGGAATGACACGCCTCGATACACGTGCCGCATGCGGTGCAAAGAGATGGGATGGCCAAAAATTCTTTTTGGGGCGCTTTGATCGTGGCGATGATGTCTGTCAAATCCTCACCGTCAAAATATTTTAGGTTCATTTCCACTTCTTCTTCGTTGACCATGCCGACAGCAATCGGCATACGCCCTTTTGAAAACGCACGGGCATATTTTAGTGCCTCGTCGTACTGGTTCACGATGTTTCCGCCTGCCAATACCTTCATGAGATAGACAGCCTTGCCCGCGTCGACGCATGATTCAATCGCCTGTTCCATGTCTAGCCTTGTGCCGTTTAAGATGCCCATACCCGTTAGATTTAAAATTGGAAACACGACGTCTATGTTCTCTTCGCGTGCCGCCGCGCGGATGACGCCCACATCGTGGGCGCTGATGCCAACCGCTTTAATTTTGCCTGCTTTTTTATAATCGATTAGGCAGTCGTACGCGCCTTTTCTTTTTTCAAATACATCGGCACTGGCGCGTGCCGCGTGTAACAAAAACACATCAATGTACGACACGTGGAATTGCTCCAACGCCTCGTGAATGGCCGCTTCCATCTCTTCGTACGTCGTAGCCGGAGATTTGGTTGTGATGACAGGTCGTATGCCTGTCATCTTCATCGCCTCATATAAGTGGGGATAGGTCTTATAGCCTTGCGCCGTATCCACAAAGGTGACGCCCATTTCTAACGCTTTTGCGATGACTTTCGCCGCCGTCAAAACCGGAACATTTTTCTGTATTGGGCCAATCGGCAATGCACCGAAACACAATTCTGTCACTTCAAGGCCTGTGTTGCCCCATTTGATTTTATCCATGTATTACGCACCCCTTCCGAATTAACGTAAATACTGTATCACAAACGCTTTCAGCCCGTCTTTTTCGAGCACGGTTTTATGAAGCACTTCTTTTTTGTCGATGTCTCGAATTGGCTCTGGTATGATGCTCTTTTGTAGTTCTTCTAACACGTTTAATGCCGCAAAGGCATCTACATCTGTATATTGTTCGTCAATGGCGATGCATACATCCTTCGCAAATTTATAAGGGCTTGCCGTTGAGACAATGATATTTTTTGTCGCATTCGGTGTCGCTTGCGCATATTTTTCGTAGGATGCATAGGCCACCGCCGTATGGGTATCCATGATGTAACCCGACTGCGTGTACAATTCTTTAATTGCCGCTAACGTTTCAGCTTGCGTTGCGTACTCGGAGGCAAAACCGGTAAATTTATCATCAAATTCGTATTTTCCGTCTTTATTTAAGAAGGACATTGACTTGTTTGTGCGTTCCGCATCGGATAGATGATACAAAAGTCTTTCAAGGTTACTTGAAATTAAAATATCCATAGAGGGTGACGCCGTTAAGATAAACTCTCTGTTTGTGTCGTATGCACCCGAATGGAAGAAATCATACAATATTTTGTTGTCGTTTGATGCACAGAGCAACGTATCGATTGGCAAGCCCATCTGTTTTGCGTAAAATCCTGCCAGGATATTGCCAAAATTACCCGTTGGCACGGTAAACGATACCTTCTCACCGCATGTGATATGGTTTTGACGCACCATCTGCGCGTAGGCATAAAAGTAGTACACGATTTGCGGTGCCAACCGCCCGATGTTAATAGAGTTCGCCGACGAAAATACATACCCGGCGTCGTCTAATTGTTTCGCCAAGTCTTTATCTGTAAAGATTTTCTTTACGGCAGTTTGTGCATCATCAAAGTTACCTTTTATAGCGGCTACGCATGTATTTTTTCCGGTTTGGGTTGCCATCTGCATTTTTTGAACGTCAGACACACCGTCTTCTGGATAAAACACGATGATCTTTGTGCCTTCTACATCGGCAAACCCCTCTAACGCCGCTTTGCCTGTATCGCCACTTGTGGCCGTTAAAATGACGATCTCTTTTTCGACACCGTTTTTCTTTGCCGCTATTTTTAATAAATAAGGAAGGATCGACAGCGCCATATCTTTAAACGCCAACGTTTTGCCGTGGAATAACTCCAAAATATAATGTCCGTTCGGTGTCGCCAACGGCGCGATCAGTTTGGTATCAAATTTTTCATCATACGCATGCTCAATACAAAACTTTAGCTCTTCTTCTGTATAGTCTGTGAGCAACAGCCGCAATACACGGTATGCAAGCTCTTGATACGTATACGTCGTCATCTCCTCGATGTTAAAATCGATGGCCGGAATCGTTGTCGGCACATACAAGCCGCCGTCTGTCGCAATGCCTTTTACAATCGCTTCACTTGCGGTTACCTCTCTTTTGTCCCCTCTTGTACTTACAAACTTTATTTCAGACATGTAATACCACCCTTTTCTTTATATTTTTATTTTAAGTTATCCATTATTTTTCTTTTTGTGTATGTTTCGAATCGTCTTGCGCTTGACCGGTTTTGCCGGTTTCTTTTCTACTTCTTTGTTTTTTTGAAATGCGTCTTTGTGCTTAGGGCGAATCAGGCATTGCGGTGAAAAACCAATCAAATCTTCTCGTCCACATTGCTTCAACGCTTCGTATACCAATTCATAATTCTTCGGGTTCCGATATTGTATCAGCGCCCGTTGCATCGCTTTTTCGTGCGGTGTTTTTGGCACATGAACCGGCTGATTTGTCCGCGGGTCGATGCCTGTATAATACATGCAAGTCGAAAGCGTACCCGGTGTCGGGTAAAAATCTTGTACTTGCTCTGGCATATAGCCTAAATCTCTTAAATACTCAGATAGCTCGACAGCCGCTTTCAAATCACTGCCCGGATGGCTCGACATGAGATACGGCACAAGAAATTGATTCATGCCAAGCTTTTGATTGATCTGTTTAAATTTCTCTCGAAACCGCTCGTAGAGTTCTTTTTGCGGCTTGCCCATCTTTTCTAACACTTTGGCTGAAATATGTTCGGGCGCCACTTTCAGTTGCCCGCTTACGTGATGCTTACACAGTTCTCGGAAAAACGTATCGTCCTTGTCATACATCAGGTAATCGTAGCGAATGCCCGAACGGACAAACACTTTTTTTACCTTTGGAATGTCTCGTAGTTTTCGAAGCAACGTGAGATAATCTGTATGGTCGACGACAAGCTGTTTGCACGGCGTCGGAAACAGACATTGCCGATCTCGGCACACACCATGCTCGTGCTGTTTTTTACAAGATGGCTGTCTAAAGTTGGCCGTAGGCCCACCTACATCGTGGATGTATCCTTTAAAATCCGGTTCCCACGTCATTTTTTCAGCTTCCGATACAATCGACTTATGGCTTCTCGCCTGAATAACCCGCCCTTGGTTAAAGGTAAGGGCACAAAAGTTACAGCCGCCAAAACAACCTCGGCTCGACACAAGGCTAAACCGCACCTCTTCTATGGCGGGCACACCGCCGTCTTTTTCGTACATGGGGTGATAGGTTCGCATATATGGCAACCCGTACACGGCATCAAGCTGTTCTGTCGTCATGGGGGGTGCCGGTACATTTTGCACAACGTATACGTCGTTGTAGCGTTCCACCAACACCTTTGCTGTAATCGAATCTGTGTTGTCATGCTGGATCATAAAACTATTCGCATATTTTTGCTTATCATCACAAATTTCTTTATAGTCAGGCAACGTGACAAAATCATATGCCCGGTCTTGCTGTTTTGTTTTGTACACCGTGCCTCTGATAAATGTAATTTCTTCCACAGGCAACGTCTCTAAACTTTCCGCAATTTCGATCATCTGCTGTTCGGCCATCCCATATACGAGCAAGTCGGCAGACGAATCGATCAGGATAGAGCGTCTGACTTTATTGTCCCAGTAATCGTAATGGGCAAGTCGTCGTAGGCTTGCCTCCAAGCCACCGATGACAATGGGCACGTTTTTATAGGCCTCCCGTATCTTTTGACAGTATACGATGGTGGCCCGGTCTGGTCTTAAGCCGCCTTGCCCACCGGGGGCATACAAATCTTTCGTACGCGGTTTTTTTGCCACGGTGTAATGATTGACCATCGAGTCAATGTTGCCACCCGTCACCAAAAATCCAAGCCGCGGACGCCCAAATGTCATAAAATTGGTCTTGTCTTTCCAATCGGGTAACGCCAGTACCCCTACCCGGTATCCTCTCGATTCGAGCACCCGCCCAATAATCGAAGCGCCAAAAGACGGATGATCCACATATGCATCGCCTGTTACCAACACAAAATCAACGGAATCCCAGCCTCGTTCTTTCATATCTAACGCATTTACCGGTAAAAATGCCAAGTCGTCCACCTCTTAATATCTCTTATTTTTCATTCTGCCGTTTTGTACTTTGCCCCAGCCACGTGGAAAGGAATCGACGCAGACCAAATTCCAACCATCTTTCGCCGTCACCTCAAAGGATTCTCCTTTTAAATACCGTGCCACGTTGTCATCCTCTAATGAGAAATCAATGACCTGTACGGCATCTTCTTTTTTTAACGACATCGCAAACGCTTGCGATGGTTCGAACCGTTTTGTCTTGATATCACCCATAAAAAAGCCGCTTCGCATAATGCGTAGCCCTTTTGTATCAATGCCGAAAGGCACGAGAAAAACCGAAATGCCATGAAGCACCACGTGCCCTTCTATCTTTTTATGGATATACTGCTCTAAAAACGAGTGAAAATATGCCAGCTGTTTGTCTGTGGAGGGATTTGTTCTGGGCAGTTCCACGTCATTCGCCGTGCCATTTTTTTGTAGAAGGCACAAAAAATGTCCTTCTCCTTTTACATGATAGGGCATCAACCGCCCGGCTTTTGTAAGCGTTTTGTGACAGCCGTCTACCCATTCGGGCTTTCCATCTTCAAACCCTGTATGCTTATCCATTTCTACGATTTCATAATTTGCATTCGCCTTTAAAAAATCGTCGATAATGGCTTCGTTCTCCTCAGGCGCAAATGTACACGTAGAATACACCATCATGCCGCCGTCGCACAACATTTGGTCGGCGTACTGTAAAATTTCTTTTTGTATGCCGCAAAACTTATTTTCTTCCCACGTCTTTACGGCCTCTTTATTTTTTCGAAACATTCCTTCGCCGGAACAAGGCGCATCTACAATGATCTTATTAAAAAATCCACCAAATCGTGTGGCAAGTTTGTCGGGGTACTCATTGGTGACAATACAATTGGTCACACCCGCCATCTCGATATTTTTGATCAGCGCCTTGCATCTTGATGTGCTAATGTCATTGCTCACCAAAATGCCTGTGCCGTTTAGCTTCGCGCCGACTTGGGTGCTTTTGCCACCCGGTGCCGCACATAAGTCGAGCACCCGATCGTTCTCACAAATGGGAATCGCCGCCCCGGTCGACATAGCACTTGGCTCTTGTATATAATACAGACCGGCTTGGTAATAAGGGTGTTTCGACGGCTTCGTTTCGTCGGTATAATAAAATCCGTCTGTACACCAAGAAACAGGCGTCAACGGCATGTTTAACTTTTCTTTTAACTGATCTGGCGCTATCTTTAGCGGATTGGCGCGAAGCCCATACACCCGCTCATCATCAAACGAGGTGATAAATGCTTCAAAGTCCTCCCCTAAGAGACGCTCCATTTTTTCTGTAAATTTTGGTGGTAGATTCATGTTTTATTCCTCTTTCTATGATCATGCTAGTAACCATATGCCCAAAAAATGGGCTGTTGCAAAAATAATCTGCAACGCCCACCTTTCTTGTCATACTGCGTAACGCTTGAACATTGATCTGTTACGCAGTAGGATTGGCGAGTTTGATCTCTTCTACCAATCCATTCGTCTTAAAAATTTTCACCTGTAAGGTGCTTAGGTTTAGCCCTGCGACTTCATTTTTATCTATAAACCGTAACATGAACGGCGTCAAATTGGCATACCTCATCTGTTCAACCGTCTTGACAGACAAAAATGGCTTGTAGACCATGAGTGCCAGTGTTTGGTTTGCTTTTAACAGCGTTGTGCTCGTAATGCTTGGATTAATCTCAAAAAAATCATTCAAGCTCATGCCAAACCGATCGGCGACCCGCCACCAATTGTCACCGGGCGCAATCATGTAAGATTGCTCCACGATGATTTGGTTGGTTAAGATCGATTTTACTTTTTCTCTTGACATAATTTCGCGCTTGTCTACAAATGCGTCCTTCACTTCGACGGTATCCACAAATGATTTTTCTAGCACCGTCGCGTTTTCGGGCACATATTCTGCCATGATTTCGTCCAGAAGGCTTTTTGCCTCAGCAGAACTGGATAAGACAGCAATGTCTGCACCATTGACGTAGATTGCCCCTGCCTCTTGGGTGTAGGCAATGGTCTTGCATATTTCTGCCAAAACATATTCGGCTGTTTCATGGTGCATGATGTTGTCATGACCCTCGGCAACCGTTATTTTGTCTGTGAGCATAACCTTCGTATGTAAATCGTTGGTCAACTTGGCAATGACTAAATTTTGAAATTCTTCCGCCGTGATGTGTTTGTTTTCAATGGTAGCAAAGGGCGTGTCGTTTACATATATTGTCTGGGAATTTTTATTCGTCAAAAACCAAACGGCCAAAACACAACCAACCAGAACCAACAGAATGGTAAAGGCTTGGTACTTACTAATCTCTGGGAATAGCGCGATTTTACTTTTTCTTCGATTTAAACGTTGCACCCTATTCCCGTCCTCTGAACGCCTTTGATTGTCTGACATACGATATCCTCATTATTAATCGTCTAGCAATGTTACGGTTTTGGCTTTGTTTGAAACCGAATCTTGAATGATTACATAAACCGTCATACCTTCATAAAAGGCATTCTTGCTGATTGTTTTTCCTGTAGCAGAATCTATATATAGCGTCGTATCCGTAAAGTAGATTTGCTTGGTGGCGGCACCCGTGCCGGTTGTATTTCTAACGGTCATGTAGTCGGTTCGCATGGAGGTAATTTTGCCTGTGTAAGATTCTTGTTCTGACGAACCCGCCGTAACGGACATAGTGGACACTTCTTGACTCTCTAGTCTTAATTTCACTTTGCTGCCTAAGCGAACAGAATATATATCCACGTTATCGCCCATGACCGCATATGTTTTGACCGAGCCACTAGAGCTTTTCAAGTCGATCTCGCACAAATCGTAAGAAATACGAATGGCGTTAATCGTTCCTTCTACGGTTGAGTTTGTTCCCGTTGCATAGATATCGGTTACTTTGTTGTATTCAGCGGTGATGTCTACGCTATCGCCCACGCGAAGCTGATACCATTCGACCGTGCCTTGACCTTTTCTCTCGATTTCTGTATCGCCATCCACCAAAAGTTCATATGTTTTTTTGGTTGAGTCTTCTACGACGATGGACGTCTTGCCACTGGTTGTTGCATTGTTCTTTTTAATTAATGTTCCCGAAAAGTTTCTATTTTTTTCTTGTAATTGTATTGAATAAACGACATCACCGGCAACTTTACCGGTGACGATATCGCCAACCTTCATGTCGGTAAACGCAATGGTCTTATCGCCGCGTTTGATGGTACAGGTAGGATCTATGGTGTAGACACGCGTTTCTGTATTCGTAAGACCAGACGGACTGATCATCTTAAAATCAACAGACAACGTTTTCGTAAACGTACTGTCTGTGGAAGCAGACACAACGCCTTCGATGCTGTTTAAGTTTTTATTGGCTGTGCTCGTCGTGCTTGTCGTGCTCGTCGTATTGGTTGGTGCGGCAGTTGGCACATCTTGTGTGGCTTGCAATGCGTCAATCTGTATGACTTCTGCGTTGTTTAAAACGCATGTCATTTGCATGCCTTTTTTCAGTTGGGCGGCGGTGCTCATGATGCCATTGATTTTAATGGTGACAGTGGCCGCAACCGAATATAGCTTTTGCGCTCCGTTTAACGTGACTTGGATAACATTAACGGTTGGAAAATATTCTTCGAATACACAACTGACTGACCCGATATTATTCACATTTGTGTTAGGTTGCGTACTGGCTGGCGGTAACGTCGGCGCGGGCGCAGGTGCTGTCGTACTGCCAGAAACCGTTCCTTCCATAATAGAAAGCACATTGTCGAGCATGAGCGCCATGGCACCGTTGGTTACGGCTCCTTTTGGATTAAATTTATTGGCGGCATCCCCTTTGACAACGTTCACCGATTTCAAATAATACACTTGTGTTTTACGATTTTCGGTAATGGTGCTATCATCTGAAAACTTTGCCACGTTCTTTAGATTGGCGGCGTCAGTTGTTTTGCCCATCAACCGAACCAAAAAGGAGGCAATCTCTTCTCTTGATAGCGCACGGATGTGCTCCGTACCGTCTTTATCCTTTATGACAAACTGGTTTAAATCTTCTGAAACGATGATTTGTTTTTCAAGTAGATAGGCCATCTCTCTGTCGGCGGTCGAATTCCACTTGGTGAATTTTTTTGCATACTGTACGAGAAAGTCTTTATATTTTGCATAAATGCGATCGAAGTACAATTTTTCCTCGCTCGTCAAATTTGCATCTTTGTACCCAGCCGCTTTTGCAAGCACCTTTGCAGAACTAAACTTGTCAATATAAGCGTCTGGGTTAAATTTACCAGACAAATCCCCGAGCATATAGCCTCGATCGGTTATCTTAGATATGGAAGCATACGCCCAATGGGTCGACGGAACATCCTTAAATGTTTTTGCCATTACAATCGACGAAGATGTAATTGCAAACGCCAATGTGACGGAAACAAGCTTTAATACATTAAATTTCATGGTTCAAACCCCTCTCATTCGAAAATTTTATACTTTTAAAAATCTGAAAACGCGTGCGCCACTGTTTCATAGAGCAAACCCAAAGCAGTATCGCAAAATATTCTGTGCCGTTTTCATAGCCTTTTACAATCTACATTGTAGAGTAAATATACACTTTGTGCAAGCCTTTTAATCGAATTGTAATAGATCCCCTTTGCAAAAATGTAATCTCTCACCTCTTGACAACAAATTTTGGAAAGGGTAGAATACATTGGGTCACGATTCGAAGTGACACAGTATCGTTTACTTTACACTCTCGGAGGTTGATTTTTTGATTATAGACAATATCGTTATTCTTTTGGCATTGGTACTGATGAAAGGAATACTTTCTGCTATGGAGACAGCCATTGCGTATGTGAACGCAAGCACAGTTCGGCAGAAGGCAGAGAAAGGCGAAGCACCCTACGTTCTCATAAAAAAAGCCCTTGAGCATCCTGACCGCTATATAACGACAATCAAAACAATCAATTCGATCATCATTATTTTTCTTGGCGCTTTGTTGCCCTATTTTTTTTCTACATATATAACCACGCACTTGTCTGCTCCACTCTCTTTTTTAACCGCCATGCAGTTGCAAACGCTTGTGATCTTTTGTCTTGTTATTGTCGCTACATATTTTTTATTGCTGCTCGGGAACTTGGTTCCGACAAAGATCGCAATGAAAAAACCCGACTTGGTTCTTAAACTGTTTATTCGCTGGGTGCATGTCGCCTATTATTTTGTCATTCCCCTTGTAAAGCTTTTGTCGTGGTCGGCTAATTTTTTCATCCATATCCTCCATCTATCGCCGGGCTTAAATGACGACGACATCACCGAGGAAGAAATTCGCATGATGGTGCATGTAAGTGAAGAATCAGGGATGATTGACGAAGACGAGAAGGAAATGATTAACAACATCTTCGAGTTTGACAACAAAACCGTCGGCGACATCGCGACACATCGAAAAGATATTGTTGCCATTCCGGTTGATTCTACTATCGAGCAGGTCATGGACGTGGTCATCTTCGAAAAATTCTCCAGAATACCTGTATATGAGGACAACATCGATAACATCATTGGCATACTCTACATCAAAGACTTTTTCAAATACTGGGTGACACATAAAGATTCAGAGTTTGATATCAAGACGATGCTGATGGAACCGTTGTTTGTCCCGTCTTCCAAAAAAACAGATGAGTTGTTTGACGAATTAAAAGCAAAGAAAATTCATTTTTCGATTGTCGTGGATGAATACGGCGGCACCGTCGGCATTGTGACCTTAGAAGATTTGGTGGAAGAGATTATGGGCGACATCTTTGACGAGTACGACGCCGTGCTAAATCCTGAATTTT
>JAVBJY010000121.1:0-25503 GCA_031546735.1 Eubacteriales bacterium | reverse complement strand
AGATATAACCGAAGTTATATCTCCGCTCGACTTGCATGTGTTAGGCACGCCGCCAGCGTTCATCCTGAGCCAGGATCAAACTCTCATATAAAATTTATTTTTGGCCTTTTAACGGGCTTTCATAAACCTTGAAGTTTAACCAAGTCAAGCTGTTCTGACTTTTCTTTTGTTTCGTTTAACGAAACGATGTTACTCAAATTCTTGATGGATTGTGTGTTTGTTCTTAATCAATTATTCTATTGTCAAAGTTCACAGATGCATTACCGATAATATCAAATCTATCGACATATGTCAAGCTATTTTCTAAAAATTTTTCCATATTATTTTTTACGGGTCTCATTGGCGCCATTACCCTCGCTAGAATTGCCCAAAATATGCGCTGGCGTTTCAATCGTTATGATGACATCGAAGCTGTTATTGCGGCTTGCCTCATTGTCAGATTGAATATAGATTCCGTATTCGCCTGCATCTTCGTCGCTCATCACTGACCACGCCGTCGTCGGTGCGTTCATGTTGCCAACAGATGTACTTGTATAGGTTTCGCCTTTTACATAACCAACAGCATACGTTGCATCTTCTCTCGTGGTGGCATCCTTCGCCACGGAATTGACCCTTACGATATCGCCCTTTTTTAATAAAAATCCTTTTCCGTTGTCTGGTCGGAGGATAAAACCTTTTTCTGTTACCAGTACATGAGACGCTTTGTATGCCACGAATGGATTGGCGGGCAAATTAAATTCTGGAATGTTGAGTTTTTTTAATTCGGACTGCGTCAATTCATCTGTTGCGTCTTTTGCTATCTCTGTCGCCATCTGTCGTGGCGACGTGGTGTAGATGCCGCTGTTTGCCTGGTTATCGTTTGGTTCTGTCGGTTTTGCGTACGTGCAAAAGGCACCCACCATCATTGTAATTGCTACCATTCCTACGACTGCCACATTTTTCATTTTCATTTTCATCTTCACTCTCTCCTTTAAATTTTTTTATCAACCAGTTTCGCCTGATTGGGTATGAGAGTATGATAAGCGAAATGGATGGCGTTGCGTAAAAATCGGTTTGAATTGCTATTTTTTCTGTTTGAACTGTCAAACATTTAAAATCATCGTCAATCGAAAGCGATGGTTATTGTACGTATGCTCGATGGTTCCGCCATATTTTTTAACGATGCTCTCCATACTGAGCACGCCTAGCCCATGATTGCGCGGATCTTGTTTGCGCGTCAAAAGCTTGCCCCTATGATACGTAGGTTCATGGTCGGCATCGTTTTCAACTTCAATCAGCAGAAATTGCTTGTGCGATTTTATTGTGAGTTGGATATTTTTTCTCTGCGCTTCCGCAACAACCTCACTCGCTTCAATCGCATTGTCAAGGGCGTTGCTTAATAAGATGCATACGTCACTGGCGGCAATGTTCAAACCATCTGCCACATGCGCCATGATTTCAAAATTGATTCCTTTTTCTATGGCCACCGCTCTTTTTTGATTGATGACGATATCTGCGATGTCATTGCCTGTCTTAATCACCATCGGCACGTCTTGAAACTTCGCTTGCACCTCTTCAATGTAAGCGGCGGCTTTTGTGCTTTGCTTTTCGTTCAGATACGCTTGGATAATGCCCAAATGGTTGCTTAAATCATGCCAAAGCTTTCGAATCTCTTTGTAATTCTTTTCATTTTCTAAGATATATTTTTCTGTCAGGTTCTGCTGATGCTCTACCAATGTTGCCGTCTGTTTGTCTGTAAAATACTTGCAGAGCAGTTCGAACACAATAAAAACAAATACATCCGAAAGCATGATGCTGATGGAGGTAGCAGACACCCCCGCCAATGTGACTTTTGAATATTCTGGGTCGATATGCAGACAAATCTCAAACAGAAAAAGCAATGCGACCGTTGATAGCCCATAAATCCCCAGGATAAATGCAAGGTAACGGAACGGAATGGAAACATCAAATCTATGCTTTTTCGCCACGAAATAAAGAATAAACACCGTTATGACCGTAGCCAAGCACTTAAATATGATTCTATCTATAGAGCTTGGAACCAAAACCAAGTTGATGGTGTTCTGTGCGCCAAACGCCAGTTGCGCCAAATAAAATAAGAGTAACTCCACAAAAATGGTAATGATCGCATACAGTGTGATATAAACGCTCTTTTTAGCCAAATTGCCATTAAACAATATGACCCCAGATAAAAAAGCAATGAGCGTCCTTAGCATCATGTTGGGCGATGAAAAGGAATTGTACATCCCAAAAACGGCCAGTGCCAATGTCGCGATCAAAACAGTAACCCCATAAACTTTAAGCCCACTCTTTCGCCTCCCTAATGTCATAGAGAAGTAAAAATACATGATGGTGGCGTCCAAGCCCGAAAATAGTACGCCCGAAGCGGAACTGATGAAAACAAATAATTTTCCCATGATATAAACAAGCATCGTAGCCTCTCACCTCATATATTGTGCCATCACTTGATATACTTCCTTTAATTTGGGGCGACTGATGTCAAATGCAACGCCATTGTCCATGGTCAACGTATTTTTATGAATGCTCTGCACATACTTGATATGCACGAGGGCATAGCGGTTGATTAACAAAAATCCCTTTGTGGTCACTAATTTTTCGATCTCTGCAAGGGTATAGGCAACCAGCACATAAAGCGAATTGTTTACTGTCGCCAATTTTACTTTCCTGCCTTCATATACAAAATAGAGTATCTCATGAATCGTCAGCCTAACAACGCCCTCGCTCGTCTTAAAATTAAAGATTTGGCTCGAACGGTTTAGCGTATCGATTGCTTTTACAAACGCGTCTTTCAAATCATGGGTAAGGTTTCGTTTTAATACAAACTTCAACGCATTAAAACCAAATGCCTCAAACACCTTGTCCTCCATAGAGGTAACAAAGATGAGCACGCTTTCAATGCCCTGCAACCGCAAGTGCTCGGCGGTCTCCAGTCCGTTGATAACGGGCATATCGATATCCAAAAAAATAATGTCAAAGTGATTGACTGATTTTTGTATCATTTCTAAAAACTGTTGCCCCGATGCAAAGGCGTATATATCCACCCCCACATTCAGCATGGTTGCACATTCTAAAATGTGCGTTTTGATCATTTCTAAATAATGCTTGTCATCATCACACAATGCAATCGTATACATTGTAAACCCTCTTCCTATATGGCATATGGAGCAAACAGCGTAGGGAAAATTTTGTCGTCCCTATCGCCAGACACCATTATATCGGATATGTTCGCCAAATTCAATGACGTGACACACCCGATGTGCAAGGCATTTGTCCGCCACCCACCCGTGCCCTCCTTCATTTTTCATTGGTTACAAAAATTTGAAATGCCATTGACTTATTGCTCGTTTTGCTTTAAAATACTTTAGAATGATCGAGAGAGCGAATGCCAGTGTCTCGTGTTTGTTTTTTTCGGTTACCGCGTGTTATAAAAAATATACAGTTGAATAGAATTTTGGAGGTGTAGGTTACATTGGCAAACATTAAATCTGCTAAAAAACGTATTTCTGTTATCGCGAAGAAAACTTTGCGTAACAAGATGATTAAATCTTCTACGAAGACAGCAATCAAGAAGGTACTTGTCGCTGCAAAAGAAGGCAAAAAAGACGAAGCACAAGTTGCATTAAGAAGTGCAATCGTTACAATTGATAAGGCTGCGTCAAAAGGCATTTTTCATAAGAAAAACGCGTCTAGAAAAAAATCTAGATTGACCAAATTGGTGAACAAAATCGGTGCGTAAACACAACTGTGTCTGCGTCTAACCACAAGAAAGCCACCCCACGACAAATGGGGTGGCTTATTTTATATTTTTTTATATCCATATCTTCAGTATCAGCACGCCTATAAGGAGAACCCATATCGCCACAATGGGGAGTGCGTACTGCCACTTCTTTTGCTTCCCCTCTGCCGCCCATGCCTCTTTCGCTTGCTGCTCACACACCAACATAATATGCGTCGGAATTAGCTTCACGCACAACGCAATCAGTAGCGGTAAAATGATAATATCATCGAGATAACCCAGCACCGGTATAAAATCGGGTATAAGGTCAATCGGCGATAATGCATACCCCACAGTAATAGCCGCCACAACCTTAGCAAGCTTGGGCGTATCCGGCCTTTTTAGTGCAAAAAATATGGCGGCTATTTTGTTTTTTAATTGTATGATTTTTTCTTTTAGGCTCATTTTAACACCTCGTGATAGCATGTTTAATCGGTTTTGCGGGCATACCGATAAAAGGCAAACCGGAGTTCACCATATTGTTTTACTTCACTTTTTTCCCGCAGACAAAACCGGCTATCCTGATCCAAGTTCACAAAATATTTATCCGCGTTTGGTGCCACTGCCTCTACCCGCGTCACAAACACCTCGTCGCATCGGTCTAGCAGTGTTTTATACAGCATCTCGCCACCGATGACAAAGATGTCCTCGTCGTTGTAGTTTTGCAATTCTAGCAGCAATTCGTCAAGCCCGCCACATATGACCATGTTGTCTCTCTTTTCGATTGTAGCGGGGTTTGAGGTGAGGATGATGTTGGTTCTATCTTTCAAGGGTTGTTGCTTCGGCAACGACAAAAACGTCTGCTTGCCCATGACAACAACCTTTCCCATTGTTTTCTCTTTAAAAAACACCATGTCTTCGGGTAAGTGAAACAACAGCTTGTTGTCACAGCCAATGGCCCAGTGTGTATCTACGTTTACAATTGCTTTCATGTCGAACCCTTTCTTTTGCCTACCGCCTATATAGCAACAGGAATGCCTTTCACCTGCGCGCCAGTCGTATAGTTTTCTAGCGAAAAGTCTGCCACGGTAAACGCATAAAAATCTTTGATCTCTTTGTTGATGACAAATGTAGGGGCTGGGAAAGATGGCCTTGCGATTAATTCTTCGATAATCGGCACGTGGCGGTCATAGATGTGGGCGTCGGCAATGACGTGCACCAATTCGCCCGCCACAAGCCCGCTCACCTGTGCAAACATGTGTAACAAAACGGCATACTGCACAACATTCCAGTTGCCTGCCGCCAAAATATCTTGAGAGCGTTGGTTCAAAATGGCATTTAGCGTATGGCCAGTCACATTAAAGGTCATGCCGTACGCGCATGGGTATAGATGCATGTCCGAAAGGTCGGCATGGGTATAAATATTGGTCATAATCCGTCGGCTGTAGCGATTGTTCGTTAAGTCGAACAACACCCGATCGACTTGGTCGAACTCCCCTTCGGCGTAGTGGTGCTTGATGCCCATTTGATAACCGTACGCCTTGCCGATGGAGCCGCTTTCGTCTGCCCAACTATCCCAAATTTTGCTGTTCAAATCACGGATTTTGTTCGATTTTTTTTGCCAAATCCATAAAATCTCGTCAATGGCCGCCTTAAAGTTGGTAGGGCGCAGTGTCAAAATCGGAAACTCTTCCGCAAGGTTATATCGATTGACAACACCAAATCGTTTGATGGTGTGGGCGGGTGCGCCATCTTTCCACTGGGCGCGCACGTTTTCGCCTTCAGACGAAAAGCCGTCTGCCAGCACATCGTTGCACATGTTGATAAAAATTGTATCTGCTTGGCTCATTACATTTCACGCCTCCCCTCTAATGCTCTTGTGAGTGTCACTTCATCGACATATTCCAAATCGCCACCCACAGGCACGCCGTGGGCGATGCGGGTGACGGTTACGCCAATCGGTTTTAACAGCTTGCATATATACATCGCCGTCGCTTCTCCCTCCACGTTCGGATTGGTGGCAAGAATAATCTCTTCCACTTCCGAGTCATTTTGCAATCGGGCAAGAAGCTCTTTTAATTTCAAGTCGTCGGGCGAAACGCCATTCATAGGGGAAATGGCCCCGTGCAAAACGTGGTATAAGCCCTTGTATTCTTTTGTACGCTCGTAGGCCGCCATATCCCGTGGGTCTTCCACAACCATGATGATGCTTTTGTTGCGTTTCGGATTCGCGCATGTGGGGCAAGGGTCTGTATCTGTCAAGTTACAGCAAGACGAGCAATATTTTACGTTTAACTTTGCATCCATAATGCTTTTAGAAAGTGTCTCTGCATGTTGGATTGGCATATTGATGACATAAAACGCAAGCCTCTGGGCAGACTTCATGCCGATGCCCGGAAGCTTTGAAAATTCTTCAATTAATTTTTGTATGGGGTTTCCATAATAATTCATACGATGCTCCTAAAACAAGCCGCCTGGCAATCCCATGCCGCCTGTTAGTTTTCCCATTTCGCCGCTTACAGTTTCTTCTGCTTGCCGAATGGCTTCGTTTACTGCCGTTAAGATTAAATCTTGCAACATCTCTACGTCGTCTGGATCCACCACGTCTTTTGAAATTTCAATTTCTTTGATTTCCTTTTTGCCCGTGATCGCCACTCTTACAGCGCCGCCACCGGAAGTCGTTTCAAATACTCTTGTGTCAAGACCTGCTTGTACCTCTTCCATCTGCTTTTGCATCTTTTGTGCCTGTTTCATTAGGTTGTTCATGTTCATACCGCCCGGCATTCCGCCGCCAAATCCTTTTGCCATTTTAAAAATCCTCCTCATATATGTGTATTATTTTATTCTATTGTCACAGGGAAGTTCAAATCCTCTAATTTTTTTTCAATATTCACCATAGAGGCATTTTCATCTTTTACCCCAAACAACTCGTTGTGCTTCTCATTATAATCGTCTTGCAATAAGAAGGCAACCTCAAACGTTCGCTCCATGATCTCATTTATCTTACTTTCGATCTCTTGTTTTTTTGGTTTAATAAAATCCATGTAGATTGGTTTGCGGCAAACAATGTATAAAAATTGGTCGTTTAAAAATCCTGGAAAGCAATTTTGCAGGTTGGACTTTAATAAAATATCAAACTCGGAAATAATCCGTTGATACTGTTGGATAACTTTTTTGATATCGTCTGGCACCGCTTTGATTCTTTTGGGTGTGTTGACGACGGGCTTTTTCTCTTGGGCTGAAAGCGCCTCTGGGTGTACAGGTGGCATCATTACAACACCGCTTTGCACGTTTTTTTCGAGCGTCTCTAGTCGGTTCAGTAGTGCGTCATATGAATCGGACAAAACCGGATTGCAGATTTTGATACACCCAATTTCAAATGCTACACGCTCGTTGACGCAATATTTTAAAGAAGCCAGAAGTTCCGAAAAACTTTCAATTCCTCCGATTAAAAAACCAGCTCGAAGCACCGACGCTTGCGCCGTGAGGCGCTCGATATTTTCAAGCGAGTAGTTGAGCGCATTGGACGTCGTTTGGATGGTGGTCGCCACCAGTAGGTTTCGAAGGTGCTGGATAAATTCCGAAACAAATTGCCCGATATCCCGTCCGTTTGTCACCAATTCGTCAATGATATTCATACACGCAACGCTGTCTTTTTGATGCAGGGCATCCGCCAGTGTATAAAAAATCGTATCGTCCACCGAGCCAACAATCTCCAACACCCGCGGCAAGGTGATTTCTTCATTAAAATAATAAGAGGTACACTGGTCTAAGATGCTAAGGGCATCGCGCATCGCGCCATCCGAAATACGTGCCACATAGTGCAGTGCTTCGTCTGTAACTGGAATGGCTTCGTCTTGCATATATTTTTGTAGTGCTTGTGTCATATCAGCTTGCCCAATTCGTTTAAAATCAAACCGTTGGCATCTGGAATGGATGGTCATGGGGATCTTTTGCGGGTCTGTCGTCGCCAAAATAAAGACGACATGCGCCGGCGGTTCTTCCAGTGTTTTTAAAAGCGCATTAAAGGCGCTATTTGACAGCATATGAATCTCGTCGATGATGTAGACTTTATAAAGCCCTTGGGTTGGGGGGTATTTCACTGTCTCTCGCAAGTCGCGGATATCCTCGACGCTGTTGTTGCTAGCGGCATCGATTTCGGTTACATTCGAGCTGATATTGGCGCTGATCGCGACACACATTTCACACACGCCGCAAGGCGCATTGTCTACGGGTGAGAGACAATTGATGGTTTTGGCAAAAATTTTGGCCGTGGACGTTTTGCCTGTGCCTCTTGTGCCGCAAAATAAATAGGCATGGGATATTCTGCCCGATTGAATCTGGTTCGAAAGTGTTTTCACGATATGACTTTGACCGACGACATCTTTAAAGGTGGTCGGGCGTAGTTTTCGATAGAGTGCAGTATACGACAAGGGAATCACTCCTATGATTTTATAGCGGTTTGTGACACGCCGCCGCTTTCTTGATATACGGCTTAGCGGGCCAAAGAAATAGTTTTACAGCAAATCTCAGTTGGAGCGTTCCGAGAATTGCCGCAAAACTATTTCAAATTCATCCGCTAAACAGTATACATGAAAAAATCCCTGATGTGACAGGCGCGAATCTGTGCCACACTAAGGATTAAAATGGTTCGTTTTTTAATATGAATTCCGTGCACTTGCTGTTGGCAACTCTCCCCAAGCGGTACCGAAGCAGTTGGCTCAGACCAAGCACCCTCACGGCACACAAGAGATTTTACTTATTGCTGCTTCCTTCCGGACCTGACAAGATTCGTAAATTCTTATTGCGCGAGACTCAATCGTCAACACCACTTACAACGGGCAGACCAAAAAAAGAAGAAGCCGAAAGCAAGCATCACCCCTGCTATAGCGGATTGCAGGAAAAGGGCGCCGCTACCTCCCCGGCTAGCACGGAAAATTTAACACAAAGTTTAAGGGACTTCGCGTTGCCACGAAGTCTTGTAAAGTATACAATGATTCGATATGAATGTCAAGGGTGGCACCCACGGAAAAATAGGATCCATGCATGGTGACGTCATTAAGTTAATGATCAAAGGATAAGACCATGCGCGGCGCCCATCACCCACACACCTGTACCGTCCTTTGGACAAAGTTACATCCAGCGCCTCTAACCATCATCTTATACTATTCCAATCTATACAAAATCGGCTATTCTTCTTTCTTTACAAGTATTGAGAAAGGCAAAATCCCTATGTCCACTCTAAATTTTTCCAGAACATTATGTATGCATTTATTAAATTCATCTAAGTCAAATATCAAAAGATCAACATATGAATTAAAAATTCCTGTTGCTCCGCCTAGAACATATCCAATCCTAAATTTTTCTAACATTCTGCCGACTGCGTCTTCAACCTCTCCGCGATACCTCACTTTTTCATGTTGTGAAATGTCTTCATGTGCATATGCCAAAAATAGATAATGGGCTCCAAGCGTTCGCATATACTGAATACTCTGGTCTTGACCATTCATATGCTGATCAAGCAACCTTGTATTATTGGTATAACCATAAATAATATCACCCCTATAGATTTCGCCATAGTTAGTTGGTTTTAATTCATAAGAAACAAATGCCTCATCAGGACTTACAAACAGTTGCCATTCATTTTCTTTATAAACTTTAATAACTGCATCATAAAGCTGGCTAAGCGGTACCATCGATGATTTTTTTCTTTTTGTCAGATTTATTTCACCAATTGTTGTTTCGCTGTACCCTTCTCCCATACATGCATCTAGCACAAGAAAGACTACTTCATATTGGGATTTATTGGCGTATTTTTTCAATTTTCCGCAGTAAATGTCAATATCAATTTTTTGGCTTCGAAGATTAGGCTTTGCTTTAACACAGAAGTCGGCAGCACTTATAAAAAGATTATCATCACACATTTTAATATTAAAGGACATGTCGCCCTTACGTGGCTTCAAATACAGAAATGTCCATTTGTGAATTTCTGGTGCCTGCTCTTTCCAAAAACGTGCAAGATACAACTTATCCCGATCACCTGATGGAGAAAGTATAAGTTGAAAATTATTGTCATCCATGCCAAGCTCAAAAGCTATATTCCCAAATACTTTTGAAAGCGCTGCTGCTATTTCCTCTACCCCATCATCTGCTACTTCTATATCTGTATGTTCGCCAATTCTTTCTGCATTATGAGAGAACCACTCCCAAAACAATGCAACGTTGCTTTTAAAGTTCATATTTTCGCTCCCAACTGTTTTTTGCTATTGCCGCCTCTCCTTCCCAAATGCCCAAAGTCTCTGCCCTAGATAATTTGTAATGGTTGTCAAAAACATGACGGTACCTTTTGCAAGCGTCTCTTTTATCGGTGTGCCAGAAAGCCCCATCGGCCCCGATAAAACCATCATCAACCCAATGCCGAACAATAACGAACTAAAACTAACAACGGCGTATTTTAAGAACTCCTTGCTGAGAAATTTTTCAGTCGAGTGAAATGCAAATTTTCGATTGATGGCGTAGAAGACGATGGACCCCAATGTGTAGGAAAGGGCTTGTGCTACAGGGCGAGACATCGAAAGCATGGCAAAGAACACATAATAGGAGGCGGATTCTATTGTTGCTGTTACGAACCCGACTGCTGCGAATTTGACCATGATGATCAGTTCATCTTTTGTTTGTATACTCATTCTTTTCATCCTTTTGTTATAAGCGATTGTCTTTATCTTTGTATCTTCTAGGCACAAGTGCTACTGCCATAGGTTCATAAGCTTTTAATCCTTCATCGCCAGTTAAAATACGGACATTGTACCTCGCTTCTGCATAAAACTCGGCCACTGTTTTAATTGTCATATCGCCAATGGAAAGCTTCGTTTGTGCAAGGGCTGGCCAATCATTGATCAGTTTATGTAAATTGACAGAATTCCATAGCGCATCCTGCTGGGAAAATTCTGCCCAAGGCGATGTTGAATCAAGGCTTTTCCGAATGATCTCACATAACGCATTGGCGCACACCCAAGCATTTTGGGATTGGGCAATATGATTTCCCGTTTCAATAATGACTGCAAGTGGTAACACAAAAAGCGTATTCTTTTCTTCCTCTGCTTCTAATATCTCTGTTACTTTTCGTTTGTCCCAAAAATTATTGGCCGGGCCACACGTCTCCATACCAGGAACATCAAGCCACACGCATAGAATACTTGTGTCGATAATCATAATCTCTCTCACTAGGAGGGCACCTCCCTATTAAGAGCGTTTTCAATGCCTCTGTTCGTCGAGACATCTCCTAGCGTCCCAGAAGCCATTAGTTTTGGTAACGCGTCTAGCTCATCAAGAGGGGTGATTAAGCTACAACCAGTTTTTCTATCCCGATGTACGGCGAAGATAAAGGGAGCCATCTTGTGACCGGCAGCATCCAAAGTTGCAGGATTGTGTGTTGTAATCAGTATATCTATTTTTCGACTCGCGCCTAGAGATTTTAACATCTCAAGTAGATTTGTCGCCCTTGACGGGTGCAATCCATTATCAACTTCTTCTATTACAAACAAACTGTTTTCGGGTCTTGTCAGCAATGCCGTGACAATCGCCAAATACCTTAACGTACCATCAGACATGCCGCTAGCATCAACCAGTGTCGTCGGCGCATCTTCCCATCCTTCTTCACACATAAGCATAGCGTCCGCATTAAATGCACCCACGGTAACAGTGTAAATACGTTTTAAGTCTTTCTCTGGAAGCAATTTGACATACTCAACGATCGTCTTTTCTATTTGTTGTTTCTCCTCACTAGAGAAAGCGGCCAGTACACCCGCAATATTGGATGCGTCTTGGCGAAGCGTCTTTGATAATTGCGAATACCCCCTCATTTTGCTGGGGATGGGGTCAAGCACAAATAGATTTCTCAAAGCATCAGAGAGACACTTCACAGCTGACACGGTTTCTGGTGGAAGATCTGTAATCGTTTCTAGCTGACGGAAAACAGGAAAAATCGAGTTGCACGGGAGTTTTCTTTGGTCTTGTTTGCCAGTCGTGTAGCAGACCATATTTACAAAAACACCGAAATTATTGATCCAGTATAGTCTTTTGCCAGAGTCACATATTTGTAAACTTTCATCCGAAACCAGAAAATATGAATCCGCTACTTGTACGCGGAAGGTAAAGCAATAATCTGTGTTGCTCTGTTCAAAAACCAGCTTTATGCAGAAAGATGTGGATGGCTTTTTGATGATCCAGTTTGCGCCACCCCGCAAGGGTGCTATGGTGCTTGTGCCTTCAGCGGACTCTTGTACGCTAAGTCCAGAGGCAATACGCTGTAGGAATAGCAAGGCGTCAAGAACATTTGATTTGCCTGCGGCATTTGTCCCAATGAGTATCGTAAGCGGGTCAAGGTACAGTTTCGCCGATTCAAAGCTTTTCCAGTTTTCAAGTTCTAAAGATTTTATCATAATCAACACCACCTAACATATAATGTCCAAAAAAGTTTCCCAACTAGACAGCCCCCCCTACCGTCGCCGCCGAAACATCGGCAACGACAGCACGATCATAATCGCAACGGCAATCGTCCCCGCGATGCGCAGCGTCTCAATGCCCTTATCCAGATACGATTCATTATTATCGACAAGCGCATCATACATCGTATAATACACGCCAGAGCCAGGTACAAACGGAATAATGCCCGAGATCAAAAAAATAGTAATAGGCGTTTTTCGAACGATCGACAGCACCCGTGAACAGACCGTCACCACAATCGTCGCTACAAACGTAGCAATGATAACAGAATCGTTGCCCATGAGGGCAAGGCGGTACGCCGTCCAACCGATGGCACCCGTGAGACCACACAGCAGCATTTGATTTTTGGGTGTATTAAACAAAACAGAAACGGCGAGCGTTGCAAAAAAAATGGCAACAATTTCAGAAACGAATGCAATCACAGCACAATCCTCCCAAAGAAAAATAGCCACACATTCATCACAACACCCACGCCGGTTGCAATGGCCAAAGCGACAATGCATGCGTCAAAGATACGGCTACTCCCCGACAAAAAATCGCCCTCCAAAACATCCCGCACGGCGTTTGTAATGATGACACCGGGCACAAGTGGCATAATCGAGCCGATGATCACTTTGTCTAGGTTGTCTGCGATGCCAATGCTGAGTAGCACAAGCGCAAAAAGCGAAATCATACACCCGCCCACCAAGTTGACAAGAAAGGCAGATATCTTTTTTTCGAGCAAATACAGCACCATGGCCATCATCGTCGCACCTGTCAAAAAACTACTGCCACAGTCTGCCAGGCTTCCGCCGAAGGTGAAGGTAAAGCAGAACGTACATACCCCCGCCGCCAACGTTTTAAGGGCCGGGTGATAGGGGCGTCTTTTCTCGATCTCTTGCAGCGTCAAAAAAGCATCCGCGACCGTGACCTGATTGGCCACGATGTTTCGCGATAACTCGTTGACAAGTACAATCTTCCCCAAATCAATCGTGCGGTTTTTTACCCGCCTTAAAATGGTCAAGGGATGATGGTTGTCGCCTTCGATCGTGGCAAAGACACCTGTCGTCGTCACAAATGACTCTGAAATGTGGCTGTCAAAATGGGTGAGAATGCGGTTCATCGTATCTTCTACGCGATAAGTCTCTGCCCCATTTTCAAGCATAATGGTGCCAGCCAACACGGCCAGCTTCAAAACCTGTTTGTCCGTTTCCATACGTCCCCTTCTTTACATGGTTTACATGAATCAGTGGTGATGCCCGCAGCCACAATCGTGGTCATGATCATGGGTATGACCCTCGTTGTAAAATGCAAACTCTCCATCTTCATCAAAATCTTCGTCAAACTCACCACCCATTGCACCACAAAGCTGTAAGATGCGCCATGACGCCACCCGCTTTTTCTCTAAAACACTGATCCCTTCTAACAAATACCGCATATAGTCCACGAAGCTTTCGTCCAACGCAAATGGGTAGGAAAGACCATCTAAGAAATTCTGTTTAACAATCTTCGCCGTGTCTTTTGGTAATTTGTCCATTTCGTCGTTCATCCATGTGATAAACGACCGCACCGCCTTTTGGTTGACCGATATATCCGACTCTTCTGGTTTAAACTGCCCTATATCCGCTACAAGCCGCCATGATTCGATGCGTATGAGAGAATTCACTTTCACACGTTCTGCCACCATGACCCAATAGAACTGATCCTCCTCCATGGCTTGCAAGTCCATTTTCTCGGCCAGTTTTTCTGATCTTTGAATCATCTCTGATAAAATACCCTCATAATGCAAAACTCTTTCTTCTGCCCGCGTCTCTATGGTGTCAAGCAATACGCTCTTGTCGTCCGCCATAAAAAAATCCTTCAGGGCGAAGAACAAATCCCGTACCAAATAGTCCTGCTCTAATATCGTGTCTTTATCAATGGCGATGTAAGCGATGTTGAACAGATAATGGATACAATCAAAAATACAACTCACAAATTGTTCCGCCGCTTGTACGTTTAAAAACGCCTCGTCCATCTTGTCTTCACAGCCTAACAGCTCATCTTCACTCATTTTTGTCGTGTCCAGTTCGAACATGTCGCGCAGGTCACTGTGAAGCGCTTCAAATGGGTGTTCTGTGTGGGATGGGTCAAATACCTTAAAAATTTCCTGATAACATGTTATATTTCTGGCCACGGTCGGTATTGGCATTCCTTCATATTCTGCCAAAGCTTTCTCAATATATTCACTGTATTTTTGTTTTGTCATTTTGAGTGGTATGTTGGCGATGATATCCGAAATCCTTTTTCTGGTCTCAATTTCGGTGTTACCGCCTCCTACATAATCGATAATGGCACCTAGTATCGGTTGAAGGTCTGGTTGTTCCTCTTTATTTGGCTCATCTTGCTTTGTAAAAAGCGCATCGGCAATTTTTGTGCGCACGATATTACACAAAAACGTCGTTCCTAAAATTTGAAAATGTTGGGCCAACACTTCATTTCTAAAGTCTGCAAGCTTCGATAAATATTCTTCTACCCTCGCGCCACCCGAATCCAAACCATCGTACAATTCCAAAAACAACGCGCCCAATTTTTCTCTTAGCGGCAAAATAGACGGCGGTATATCCATACCTTGTTCTTCGTCATATAAAAAACAGGCGTCACATGCAAGAAGCGAACAGGCGATCACGCCCCCTTGCGTCACAATTTGCTTGCTCAATTCCACCATTTTATCATTTGCTTTCATTGTGTTTTCCTCCTGGCTTAATAATTTTTCAGTTTTTTAATGAATACGCCTTTAAAATATATCACAACTATTGTAAGATACATATATATTTTCAAAAAACAGTTCTGCATTGTTTTAGGTTTCGTTCACAGCCTTAGGAACTGGAAAATATTCGGCATCTATATAGAAGGAGACGCATGATGTATAAAATTTTATTGTTAGATACAGACACCAACCACATTAAGTCGATTAAAATGTTTATAGCCAAATCATTCCCACTTTTAACGGTTGCCAAAACCATGTCGGTCACAAAGGATCTGGAGCCAACAAGGGACGCGTTGCGATATGATATCGTCCTTGCCGACTTTTCGTTTTTCTCCCACTCCGGTATCCAAACCGTTAAAAGCATGAACGCCCAAAACCCCAACATCGTGTTCATTTTTTACGGCGTTTATTTGGATACCGACTATATGAAAACGTGTTTCTTATACGGTGCCATCGACTACCTGTATCGCCCTTTAAAATTGCCCGAACTCACGAAATCTTTAACCCTTGCCATCGAAAAATGCGACCATATCAAGACGCAAGCGGCGCAAAAGAAGCAACTGGAAGACGGCTATACCCACGATATGGCGTTGTTCATCAACAAGTCGTTTATGAACATCTTAGACAGTCATCTCTCCGGCGACCATGAGATTCGAAATACGATGCGCTATTTTAAGATCACCATGGAGCCACCCTTTACTGTTTTTTCGGTGCAGATTGACCACTTTAAAAAAATTATTTTGACACTGGATGAAGAAGAGAAAAATCTGCTCATCTCTAAGATTAAATTGATTATCGATCGGAATGTAACCAATGGCTTTTCTATTCTTTATAATTTGAATGCAATCGTTGTCATCGTGGGGTCTGCCTATACGGTAGACGACACGATGCAACTTTGTAATACAATCAAAACGTCGATCTTAGATGAGACGTCGATCCGTGTTTCCATCGGCGTCGGCAACACCTATGAACATTACAACGATATCGGCGTCTCGTTTCGAGAAGCAAAGGCGGCGCTTCGGTATCGCTGTTTTTTAGGCTACAACACCGTTATCACCATCAAAAATGTCGAATACAAAAACAATATCACCTATCGCTACCCCCACCATCTCGAGCGACTTCTCGTCAACACCGCCATCATTGGCGAATATGACTACTGCCTGACCCTCGTCACCAAAATCTTCGACTCGTTGCGCGGGGCACCTGTACTCCCCGATTATTTTTTGGCACACATGCTGATGAAGATGATCATGGCGATGAACCGTTATGCAGATGAGCAGTATATGCCCCTTGATGTACTGGATGGATTTTTTGACATGGATACAATTTTTGGGCTACGAGACTTGGATACGGCTGAACAGTATTTTGTGGCATGCCTAAAGAAACTGGTAGACTACATTGCATCAATGCGCCATTCTCGCGAAAAAACAATCTTCGATACGCTGACGACCTACATTGCCGAACATTACTACGAGCCGATTCAATTGGCGTCTGCCGCCTTGCTTGTAGACTGTCCGCCCGAATACGTCAACGGATTGTTTAAAACATTTGCAAAAAAGCCACTCCCCGCCTACCTGCACGAGACGAGAATCAACATCGCGAAGCATCTATTGCAAGAAACAAATTTAGACGACAAAGTAATTGCAACAAAGATAGGATACAGTGATATCGCCCACTTCAGGGGGGTATTCAAACAACATACAGGCGTGCAAACCCATGAATTTCGTGCCGCCAAGAAAGGTATTTAAACATGTATAATAATAAAAATAGAAAAATTGCATTTGCAACGCTCGGTTGCAAGGTCAACACCTATGAGACAGAAGCACTGATGGAATTATTTGTAGAAAAAGGGTACACCGTCGTAGACTTTGCGGAGGTGTCTGACGTATATGTCATTAACACGTGCACCGTAACCAACTTGGGCGACAAAAAATCACGGCAGATGATCCGCCGTGCGAGAAAACAAAACCCAGACGCCTGTGTCGTCGCCATGGGTTGCTATGCACAAGTATCGCCCGGAGAGGTGTCTCATATCGAAGGGGTCAACATTGTGGCCGGTACCAAAGACCGAAAAAATATCATCGACCTTGTGGAAAACTACCAGCCCTGTGACACGGTGCGGACCGACGTCCAAGACGTAACAAATGAAACCGACTTTGAGCCGCTGTCGATCAAAAAGTTAAAAGGACGTACGCGCGCCTTTTTGAAAATACAAGACGGGTGCAACCGATTTTGTAGTTATTGCATCATCCCATATGCCAGAGGTCGCGCAAGGAGCCGTGCGCCTGAGCAAATTTTAGAAGAAGTTGCTGTTTTGGCACAAAACGGCTTTAAAGAAATTGTGCTGACAGGCATCCACATTGCGTCGTATGGCACCGACCTGCCCGATACGAACCAAGCAATAAACTTGGCTACGATTTTACAAGACGTATCCAAAATCGAAGGCATCGAACGCCTTCGGGTGAGTTCACTTGAACCAAACATCATCACCGATTCGTTCGTCCAAGAGATTCAATCTTTGCCCAATCTGTGTGACCATTTCCACCTATCGCTCCAAAGCGGCTGTGACAAAACATTGCAAAACATGCGCAGACGCTATGATACAAGCCAATACGAACAAGCCATACAGCGACTACGAAGCCATCTGCCAGAGGTGTCGATTACAACCGACGTCATCGTCGGATTCCCCGGCGAGACCGAAGAGGACTTTTTAGAATCCTACGCCTTTTGCGAGAAAATCGGCTTTACAAACATTCATGTCTTTCCATATTCTAACAAAAAAGGAACGGTGGCATCGACCATGCCGGATCAGGTGCCTGCGGCAATCAAAAGTGCGCGCGCCGAAAAATTAAGTGCTTTAGGTGCCGCATCAAGCCGACAGTTTTTGGAAAGATACATTGGCAAAACCGTGGCGGTATTGATTGAGAAAGAAGTGTCCGATGGCGTTTACGAAGGTCACACGACCAATTACATCTGTGTACACGCGCGGTCAGATCGCCCCATTCAAAATTCTGTATTAATGATTCGAATTTCGGAAATACTAAACAATGAAGTGTTAATGGGAGATTCAGTTTTTTAAATTCTCTCCTCCCTTTAAATTTTTCTTGACAAGGGTCGGATAAATTTATTTGCAAATTTTGGACAGATGTATTATGATAGGTTTAGTCTTTATCGTGCGAAATTGGTATATATGTAAATGCAAAAACATTTTGTTCGGATGAATCGTTTTTTCAGAAATGGAGTGTGTGGTTATGAGTAACAACTTATCTGAAACGCAACAATTTACAAACCCTGAAAAAATCCCTCGCAATCAGGCGAGTGTCGTTTTGATGGAGGTTTACGCCGCGTTGAAAGAAAAAGGCTACAACCCTGTCAATCAAATCGTTGGCTATATTTTGTCTGGTGACCCAACTTACATCACCAGCCACAAAAATGCGCGGGTTTTGATTACAAAGATCGAACGTGATGAGCTTTTAGAAGAAATCGTGACGTTCTATTTAGACAAAAATAATGCGTAAGGGTCTGTGTTGATTGTGCGAATATTAGGGCTTGATTTTGGTCAAAAAACAGTTGGTGTGGCAGTCAGCGATCCATTCGGCTGGACAGCGCAAGGCGTCGAAATTATTCGGCGTGTGGACGAGCTGAGTCTTAAAAAAACAATAGAGCGTTTGGCTGAATTAATTGTGCAATATGAAGTGGACTCAATTGTTTTGGGCTACCCCAAAAACATGAACAATTCAGAGGGCGAACGTTGTATCAAAACAGAGGCGTTTAAACATAAGTTGGAAAATAAATTTCACATACCCGTTATCCTTTGGGACGAAAGACTAAGTACCATCGCTGCAGAGAGAGTTTTGCTTGAAGCCGACTTGTCAAGGCGCAAACGGAAAAATGTGATTGACAAAATGGCGGCTGTTTTTATTTTGCAAGGCTATTTGGACTCGAAGGCAAAGCAACTATAACGTATATATAGAAAATGACAGAGGTGTGTTTATGGATTTTGATGAGTTTGACGACGTAGAAATCGATCTCGAAGAGAGTGAAGATTTAAACGTGATTACGATGATAGACGACAACAATGAGCCGATTGACTTTGTGGTAATCGACGGCATTACGGTGTCTGATGTGCAATATCTCCTTGTTGTAGAAGCGGCAGACATAGACGAAGACGAACCCGAAGCGACTATTTTAAAAGAACTTCCTTCTGCGGACGACGACAGCGAAGTTGTCTACGAATTTGTAGAGGACGACGACGAATACGACAAAATTTTAATGCTTCTTCAGGATAGCGACAATGACTACGAACTAAAAATATAACCAATCATCTTCATTGCCTATCGCAAGAAACCGCGGTGAATCACTCGCGGTTTTTGTTTTGTCGATGAAAGTGATAAACATCAACCCGTACAGAAATTAATGGAGGTATAAGAGTGGCTTCAAAAAACAACAGACTTAAGGTTTTCTCCTTAGGAGGTATGCAAGAAATAGGTAAAAATATTACGGTTTTCGAGTATCGTGATGATATTATTATCGTAGATTGTGGTGTGGCGTTTCCCGCGGATGATATGCCGGGGATAGACCTTGTCATTCCTGATTTTTCATACCTAGTAAAAAACAAAGACAGAGTAAGAGGCGTGTTCTTGACACATGGCCACGAAGATCATATCGGCTCGTTGCCATACTTTTTAAGAGATATAAATGTGCCCATCTATGGCACAAAATTGACACTCGGGCTTGTCGAAAACAAGTTGCGTGAGCACAATCTTTTAAACAAAACGACCCGCACATGCGTTGTCGCTGGTGAAACCGTTACGGTGGGTATGTTTAAGGTCGAATTTATTCGTACCACACACTCCATCGCCGACTCGGTGGCGCTTGCCATTAACACACCTATGGGTGTGGTTATTCATACAGGCGACTTCAAAATCGACCATACACCAATTCATGGCCAACCAACCGATTTGCAACGGTTTGCAGAACTTGGCAGAAGGGGCGTCCTTCTTTTTATGTGCGAGAGCACAAACGTAGAACTAAAAGGATACACCATGAGTGAGCGAACCGTTGGTGTCATTTTAGATTCTATTTTTGCAGAAACACCACACAGCCGTATTATGGTTGCGACATTCTCGTCTAATATCCATCGAATCCAGCAGATCGTCAATTCTGCGCGCAAATACAACCGTAAGGTTGCCTTTGTGGGTCGTAGCATGGTCAATGTAGCGAAGGTTGCGTGCGATTTGGGCTATTTAGATATACCGAGCAACATTGCGATTGACATTTCTGAAATCAAAAACTATGAAGACAACCAAATTGTCATCATTACAACCGGTAGCCAAGGCGAGCCGATGGCGGCGCTTTCGCGCATGGCGTCAAGCGACCATCGGCAAGTGGAGATCAAGCCGGGGGATAAGATTATTTTAAGCGCCTCCCCTATTCCGGGCAACGAAAAAACAGTTTCAAAAGTCATCAATGAGCTGATGAAAAAAGGCGCCGACGTGATTTACGAAGGATTGATGGACGTGCATGTATCAGGTCATGCGAAGCAAGAAGAAATCAAATTGCTTCATGCCCTTGTAAAGCCTAAATATTTTGTGCCTGTGCATGGCGAATACCGCCACTTGAAACATCATAGAGAACTAGCCATAACGATGGGCATGAAAAAAGAAGATATCTTTTTGCTAAACATCGGGGATGTCTTAGAATTAACCAAAGAATCGGCCAAGCTAAACGGCACCGTTCCCTCGGGTCAAGTGCTTGTAGACGGCTTGGGTGTCGGCGACGTCGGCAATATCGTTTTGCGTGACAGAAAGCACTTGTCGCAAGATGGTCTTATGATTGTCGTCGTGTCGATGGAAAAAGCGACCGGCAACATCATCTCAGGGCCTGACATCATCTCTCGCGGCTTTGTATACGTGCGAGAATCAGAAGCATTGATGGAGAACGCAAGAAACGTTGTCAAAAGTGCCCTCCAAAAATGTGAAGACCGAAATATCACCGAGTGGTCTTATATCAAAACACTTATTAAAGATACATTAAAGGATTTCTTATGGCAAAAAACAAAGAGAAGTCCAATGATTCTACCGATTATTATGGATATTTAAGACCTACTTCAGTTGCACAGGGGGGTTCTTTCGTGGATAAGATTATCAACAAAACAGACGAGTTGGCCACGTTTATCAAAGACAGCCAATTTTATAAAGACTATGTTGAATCAAAAAAAGGGATTGACTGTAATGAGAGTTTGCGAGAGAAAATTGATTTTTACAAATCAAAACATTTTGCCTACCAGACAAAATTGCTGAACGACGAGCCGACGACATTTGAAGAAGAAAAAGAAGTGAGCGCATTATACGCGGCGCTCCTTCTAAACGCCGATGCGAAGCACTTTTTGCAGAGCGAAGCAAACATGTTGAAGATTTTTAGAACGGTCGTGGATACGATCGCTGGGGTCGTTTCGGCCGGTGCAACATCTTTGTGATGCATTTGATCTGCTGTTCGTTTCCCCCAAAAACGCCTGTAAAGATATGTGTATATCTTTGCAGGCGTTTTTTTGACCGTGCGCAAATCAACCCGCGCAGAATATCTATCGATCCTGATAAAATTTGTTTGAAGGAATGTCCAAAAAATGCTATACTATATTCTGTGAGGCAGTTTATATTCGAACAGAGGTGACGTATATTGGCAAGAGGTTTGGCACCAATCAATAAAAAAGCCGTCATGCTCATGACAAAACTGGCACTGCACAATAAAAATTTTGGCAAAATCGACGAACAAGCCGATGCTTACTATCGATGGGATTTTATATACAAACGGAACAGTAGCACCCGTTGGTCTGTATTTGTCGGGCTGATCATCGTGCTTTTCTTCCGCTACCTCTATATATTGGCTGTAAAAAATGTTGACATCTTCCATATGAACTTTAAGCAAGAATTTATTTTTTCTGCCATTTTTGTCGTCGCTGTATTGCTTCTATACACCCTGATTGGTTCGGTTCAAGGCTATCGCCTGTACACCCAGTCACAAGTTCGAATAGACGAATACAACGAGCGCCTTCTTCAGTTAGCAGCCGAACGAAAAAATCTTTAAAAACCAGAGGGGAACGTCCATTATGCAAAGCTTGATTCAAGTCCGGCACCACATGATCAACTTATACAAATCGCATGAATCTGTCATTACGTTTGCCCTCAAACTGCTCATGGGGCTGTTTGTTTTTTCTAAAATCAACGCCTTCGACTTACTGCACCCTACGGTTTACTTTTTATCTTCTTTTCCTTTTACTTGCTTGTTCGCGCTATGTTTTGCCTTTCTTCCCGTTAAAGTCGCATATCTACTTATTATTTTGGTGATTTCTGCCCACCTCAGTGCCTTTTATCCCGTTGCGATTTTGGCGTTTTTGTTTCTGCTTTGCATTTATATTTTTTATATCCGCATGGCACCAAAAGAAAGCATTTTGATTGTCTTGACGATGATTGCCCTTTATTTTAAAATTCCGTACGCCGTCGTGCTCATTGCTGGCATTTATATGGGCGCCACCGCTATTATTCCCATCATCATCGCCGTGTTTTTGTATTATTTTTCTTTAAAATTAACGGGCTTGCTTACGCTACCCGCCGAGACTCTTTCGATTGCCGCCCTTGCCAAAAGTTCTGTTGAGTTGTATGCCTCTGCTGTCCATGGGCTTGCGGCCGACTTCGATTGGATCGCCATTTCATTTGTTTTCGTTCTGATGTTTTTTTTGGTTTTTGCTGTGTCGAGATCGTCTATTCCCTATGCGAAGGGGCTCGCCATCATTGGCGGCATTGGTTTTTGTTGGTTTGGCTTTTTCGTCATTGGCATTATCGCACATGTGCAAATTCACATTGTGGGCGTGTTGTTTTTTTCGCTACTATCCGGACTCTTGGTCTCTCTACTGGCACTGTTTGACGTCATGCTTCACTATGAAAAAACAGAGCGTGTGCAGTTTGAAGATGACGAAAATATATATTATGTAAAAATTATCCCCAAGCTTGACATGGCGAAACATAGCCTGTACCCAAGGCCAAATGATTTTTCAAAAAAGACGTTGGATATACCCCTTGAGACAAAAAAGACAATGTCACGTATAGATGAGATAAACGAAAGACAAAAAGAATATGCAACGACAGCAGACACACCATCACCACCAGACACAACACGAGAACCATTGCCACCGTTAAAACCGCGTGAACCGCGAACAGGAAAAAGACGAACGCCCTCTAACTTAGACGGCAGAAGAAGAAGTAGGTGATATAAATTGACCCATTTAACAGATTTTTTTTCTAACATAGATTTTTACACGATGTCCATTCCGGCCATCCGTGCGTCTGATATACTCGATATTGCCATTGTCGCCGTCATTATTTATACGCTTATGATCTGGATCAAAGAGACACGGGCATGGTCATTGTTTAAAGGCATCATCATTATCTTTGTTATCAGCACCTTGGCGTTTCAGTTAAACCTGTACACCATCCGTTGGATTATATCCAACACGTTGTCTGTCGGCATCATTGCCATTATCATTTTGTTTCAGCCGGAATTTCGAAAAGGGTTAGAGCAACTCGGCAAGAGCAACTTTATGACAAAGGTATTTACAAAAGACGACGATTTACAGACAAGCAACCGAACCTTTGAAGAAATATTGACAGCCGTGCAACGCATGGCCGCGATCAGAATGGGTGCCCTCATCTTAATCGAAAAAGAAGTGCCCCTCGGCGACTTAGAACAGACCGGCATCAAAATTGATGCGGCTGTGAGCAGTCAGTTATTAATCAACATATTCGAAGACAAAACGCCACTACATGATGGCGCGGTCATTATCCGAAATGGGCGCATCGCCGCCGCCACTTGTATATTGCCGTTGACACAAAAAGACATTGGCACCGGGCTTGGCACGAGGCATCGCGCCGCCGTCGGCGGAAGCGAAGTGTCTGACGCCGATATCATCGTCGTATCCGAAGAAACGGGCAGTATCTCAATTGCAAACGGCGGGATACTCTACAAAGATCTAACGCTTAACGAAGCAAGAGATATGCTCATCGTCGCCCCCGGAAACAAACCAATTAAACCAAAGCGCGGCAAGGGGGGATTTAAGTATGTTAAAAAGAATAAAAGCAGATGAGTGGTTTACAAAAAACTTGGGTTGGAAAATATTCTCGGTTGCACTCGCCACCTGTATGTGGCTTATTGTCATGACCACCCAAACCCCTTATGAATACAAAACCTTTACCACTTCACTCACTTTGCTTAACAAAGATGTACTCGAAAAAAGTGGATTGGTTATTTTGAACCAGAAGGAACTAGAGCAGTCTAAAATCCAGATCAAAGTGTACGCCCAACGACCTGCCTTAACCGAATTGTCTAAGCTAGAAAACAAAAAATTAATTACGGCAAAGTTAAACGTTGAGAACTTTGACATCTTATACGCCAAAGATATTTCGGCACCCATTACGGCGTCGATTACGGCCAGCGTGCCGACCCCCTTACAAAACTATGACATCGAGGTCGTAACCGTTTCGCCGAACGCGACGAAAGTGCAACTCGACCGCCTTGTATCCGCGACAAAAGCCGTCACGGTGGATCGAATCGGCGAGCCAAAAAAGGGCTATGTGGCGATGCAACCTGTGGTGAAGCCCGAAAACATCATTGTAACCGGTGCCGAATCTCAAATCAAACGAATCAGCTCGGTGCGGGTGCCTGTCGACTTGACAAACGCGACCTATAACGTCACAAGCCAAGTGAAGCCGGTGATTTATGACGAGTATAACAACGAGATGACGACGCTTTCGTTCAATACGGCGGAGGTGAGCGTACTCACCGTCATTAACAAGCAAAGCAACATTTCCGTCGTGAAGCCGACAATCGTAGGTTCGCCCGCCAGTGGCTACGCCGTCGTATCGATGGACTGGGAGCCAAAAACGGTTACCGTTGTGGGTCCTGAGACAGATTTAAACTCTGTCAAATCGATTGTGTTGCCGAATGTTGACATCACGGGGCTGACCCAAACAACGGCGTATCCTTTCGATTTGCGAAAGTATCTGTTAAGCACAGCCCTCAACATCATAAACGGCAAGCCCACTGAGGCGAAAGTCACCGTCACGGTAGAGAAAGAGCTGGAACAGACGTATCTGATTGCACAAAAAGACATCACTGTGGAAGGACTACCCGACGGCTACACCCTCTATTTGCCAGAGGCGGTGCCCCTCACGCTGGTAGGGTTAGAATCTGCCTTTAAAAATTTTGACATTGATGACGTGAAGGCCAAAGTTGATGCTTCGGCGTTGGCGCTTGGTACAAACAAAATCGACGTTTCTTTTACGCTACCCGAAGGCATTGCCCAAACAGAACCGTCTTCGATTAACGTGCTGGTGGCTAATCATCACGACGACGATGTGCCTGCGGTTGGCACTGCGACGCCGCAGCCGTAATCTTAAAGATAAAAAGACTGGCGAACATGCATGGATGCATGTTCGCCAGTCTTTTTATCTGGTTATTTATAGCGCTACGTCGTATCTATTTC
>JAVBJY010000226.1:0-6759 GCA_031546735.1 Eubacteriales bacterium | reverse complement strand
TCCCCAAACAAGCAAACACGACGATACCGAGTTGGTATCGTCCTTTTTGCTTACTCATAAATTTGCTTACTCAGAAAAAAGTGAAAACGGAAATTCGTCGGGCGGGGGGCAGGAAAAGGCCAGGGGTGCCGATGTCGTCGGATGTTGGAAGCGGAGCTCGGCTGCCCACAGCGCAATGTGGACGAAGGAATGGTTTTTTTGGAACAAGTCGTTGTACTTGGTGTCGCCCCAGATGGGCATGTCGTGGTTTGCAAGCTGTGCCCTGATTTGGTGATGACGCCCGGTTTGCAAATCAATCGTGAGAAGCGTAAGCGGCATCTCTTGTTCGAGAACGGTCGCTACTTTTTGATAGGTGAGGAGCGCCTTTTTTGCGCCAGGTGTATGTTTGTGAACGACTTTTGAAACATTAAGTCGGCTGTTCTTGATCAAATGGTCTTCGAGTATGTCGCTGTCTTTGGTAATACCCGTTACAACTGCGCTATATTGTTTCAAAAACGTTTTGTTCAGTATTTGAAGGGAGAGCGCGGCAGCGGCTTTTTTTGTTTTGGCAAACACCATGACGCCGCCAACCGGTCTATCCAATCGGTGGACAGGCAAGACGGGCAAATCGGTTTGCAAATGAGTCCTGAGTAGCTCTAACATGTCGATGTCGTTTGTCTTATCTTTTTGGGAGGCGATGCCGGGTGGCTTCTCTGCCACCACAATGTGTTTATCTTCATATAAAATACGTAAGTCCATAAAATTCTCTACGCTCCTATCCATACAGACTGTGAAATGTGACGCAGTATATCATGACGGCGTACGATATGTCAAATAAAGCCGATAAAAAAGCATCAGACCTTTTCATAAAGTGACAAATCCTTGCGTTCTATTTTTATATAATGATGCATATGCACTGCTTCGGGTGGAGGCAGGCAGATACTATTTTTATGGAGAAGCCAAGGAGGAAATATATGGAGAAAATATACAGAAGAGCAAAAACAAATATTTATGTAGCACATCAAGACATCATAACATTTTTTTTAGGGGTGTTTGGATTTTTTTTGGGGCGAGTTGTCGTCTTTCAGACAATAAGCCCCCTTGCCATTGCTTTTTTATGCATCTTTTGCTTTCGGGGGGCGCGGTTTTACGTGACGATGCTCTTTGTTGCTTTGGGGCTCTTTACAAAATCTAGTGAAATCTATTTTTTGAAATATGTCATGTGCATGGGGTTTGTTATGGTATCTCATTACATATTTGGCAAGAACAAGCTCTTGTCGAAAGGCGAAAACATATTGTCACAGGCACTCATTGGCGGTTTTTCTATATTGGTTGCAGGGCTTATTGTGTCTGCACTCAATCACTTCTCTCTATTTTATGCGTTGCTTGCCTTGCTAGAAGGCGTCATGACGTTCTCTCTTGCGTATGTGCTGAAAAAGAGCATAACTGTCTTTGATGTAAAGGCTAAGAAAAAAATGATTACCAATGAAGATCTACTCAGCCTCGGCATTTTGGCGGGTGGCATTTTGGCGGGAGCCGCTGACGTTTATATTGGTAGTATTTCCCTTATGTATTTGTTTTTGACGGTGGTGATATTGGTGGTGGCCTATAAGGCAAGTGCTACGGTTGCGGCTGTTTCAGGATTGTTGTTTGGATTTTGTCTGTTACTCGCTGGTTTTTGTAACACCGAATTTGTCGTCATTTTAAGCATGGCGGGGCTTGTGGCCGGCTCGTTTCATACGATGGGTAAGTTTTATTTAACTGCCGGGTTTGCGTTGGGCGGTGTCATCGTTGCCTTTTATATGGACAAGTCGATCCTGACGATGGAATTATTGTTTTCTGTGATCCTTGGCTCGATTTTGTTTCTACTGGTGCCGCGTAATCTGTATCTCTATGCGACAAATACGCTAAATTCAGGAATTGACAACACCGATGCGTACATGTTTCGTGTGAAGGAAGTGACGACAGACAAACTATTGGGCTTTTCCCGTGCGTTCAAAAAGCTTTCAGGTACCTTTAGCAACCTATCCTATAAAAAGAAGGGGCTAGACCAGAAGGATGTGGCCAAATTGATTGACGACGTGGCCAGTCGGATTTGTAGCAATTGCAACATGAAGGTGTACTGTTGGGAGAATAATTTTTATAATACATATCAAACGGTGTTCAGCATTTTGGCGGCATGTGAGAAAAAAGGATACATCGAACTTAGTGATATTCCGAACGATTTTAAAGATACATGCATTGACGTAGTCAATTTTGCGGATGTGACGAACCGCCTGTTCGAATTTTACAAAACGAACCTCATGTGGCACAACAAGATCGTAGACAGTCGAGAGCTTGTCGCCAAACAATTGACGGGCGTATCCGATATCATCGAAAACATTGCAAAAGAGCTGACCATCGAACTAGAGTTTAAAGAAGACTTTGAGAAAAAAATTGCAGATGAATTGCTCAAAAACAAAATCGAGACCGACAGCGTCATCGTGTTGAAAAACAGGGAAGGGCGTTACGAGGTGAGCATCAAGCACAGCGCCTGTTATGGGAAGCGATGCTGTACAAAAGAGATCGCACCCATTGTGAGCAAAATTTTGTCTAAGAAGATGAACCGAAATTATTTTGAGTGTAACATTGTAAAGGAAGGGGCAAAAAGCGTATGCAAATTGAAACTGATAGAAGAACAGCAATTTCGGATTTCTACAGGGAAGGCCAGTGCCCCAAAGACAGATAGCAACGTTTCGGGTGACAGCTACACGATGTTAGAAATTGACAATGGGCAATTTTTAGTGGCACTATCAGACGGGATGGGCTCGGGAAGCGGCGCAAGGCAACAGAGCACGACGGCAATCGAGCTATTTGAAGATTTTATCCAGACAGGCTTCGAAAAAGACATGGCCATTAATATGATCAATTCGGTTCTTGTTTTAAAATCGAATGAAGAGAACTTTTCCACACTAGATATTTGCACAATTGATTTGTATACAGGGCTTTGCGAATTTGTAAAAATCGGGGCGGCGTCCACTTTTATCGTGCACAACAACAAAGTCGAAATGATCAAATCTTCTTCATTGCCCGTCGGCATTTTGAATACGGTGGATGTAGAAGTAAATCGGAAGAAGCTAAATGAATCGGATATGATTATCATGATGACAGACGGCGTGATGGATTCGAAGGAAGAATATGTGCAAAAAGAGCTATGGATTATGGAGGCGTTGCAAGAGTTCGAATGCAACAACCCACAGGATATGGCCGATTATATTTTGAACGAAGCGAAGAAAAACAGTGCGCCAGTGGTGAAAGATGACATGACGGTATTGGTTACGAGGCTGTGGAATTAGGGTGTAGCACTTGGGCGCTATTTATGACGGCATCACACAAGGGGTAGAATTAAGCCGCAAGTATTTGGAAGATAAGATGAACCGCGTGTTTGACGCAACTGAGCAGAGATTGCTAGCGAGCATGACAGCAGAGGAAAGGCCGGGTTTGAGCGGTTGTTGCAGATGGTTCATCAAAACATCTGGAAAGATATAGAGAATGGATAAAGCATTGGGGTAGCCCTTTTGTCATTGCGAATTTTACACTAGGGCAGACTGTTCAGGGGGGAGGGCGCGGCCGCCGCGACAGTAATCGGAATCTATGCCGTTTTGTACGGTGACTATGTGGTGGCGGCATTTGGTGTTGCAAACCGGGTCCGCCAAATTTCTAAAAAGGAAATAAAAGAAACGGCACCCGAAGACCGAATGGCCTTTGAACCGGATGCCGCATAAGGTAGTTCAGAATTTTTCGAGTGTTTCGATAAAAGAATATGTAGGGAGCGTTACATTTAGATGTTCATTCATAAATCGAATGGACATTTTTTTTAATTCCTCTAAAATTTCTGCCGATACATTGAATTGGAACAGGCTGTTAAAATCGGTGGTGATGATATAATGGAGGGTGTAGATGCTGGTGGGTGAGACGGCAAGGACGCCAGATTCATGGCGCTTACACCCTTGGCACAACAGGCCGTTGCTACCAAAATGAAGTGTAGCGGTGACAGCCTCGCCACAATAGGCGCACACCGATGTTTCAGGGCAAAAGCCCGAAAGAGCCAACAGGCGAAATTCAAAGATGCGGGCGATTAAGGGTGGCGTCAAACTGCTTTTTGACATGACAGTGAGGGATTTGAGAAGAAGCAACAAAATCTCGTCACAATTCAACCCAACAGGTGACGTTTGGTCTGTCAACTCTAACAAATAAGACGCATAAGAAAGTTTTACAATGTCGTTGCGAAGGGTATAAAAAGATTCAATCAAGTCACACTGGGTGAGGGAGTAAAACCCGTTGCCTTCATAAATAATAAAATCGGCGTAACAAAAAAGAGCTGTACCTGCCATGAATTTGCTTTTTTGCTTTCTGGCCCCTCTGGCAGATACAGATATTTTTCCACGCTCTTTGAGCAACAATGTAATGGTTTTATTGGACTCGCCTGAAAATGTTTCTTTCAGCACAATGCCCCTGGCTTTAAATGTACGCATATGATCAATCCTACTGTAATGGTTCTTGTGATGATTCGCTCTCGTTTTGTGGTATAGAAAATTCTTTGTACGCAAGCAACGCCTCGATGCTACCGCTTTGCTCGAATACACTCCAGAAAAAATCTTTCATTTATATGGCCCCCTGATTGTTTGACTATTCTGTGCATATATAGACGGTAGAATTTCACCGTCTATATATAATAGTATTTTTTCCTGGGGAATGTTTTATATACTGTTGAAAAATTGGCAGTAATCTATTTCAGGTTTTTACATATGCTTGGAATCGTATCCAAAATTTTTCAGCAAGAAATCATTGTCGCGCCAATCCTTTTTGATTTTGAGCCAGAGTTGTAGGTTGATGGGCGTGCCCAACAGTCTTTCGATATCGATGCGGGCTTTGCTTCCGATATTTTTAAGCATGGCACCATGCTTGCCGATGATAATGCCTTTATGGGAGTCTTTCTCGCAGTAGATGTTCGCTTCCACGTCAATCAAATCTCGGTCGCCGCGTTTTTTCATGCCCATAATCTCGATGGCGACGCCATGGGGGATTTCTTCTTGCAACAAAAGGAGCATTTTCTCGCGTATAATTTCAGACACAATCTGTCGTTCTGGCTGGTCTGTTATCATATCTTCTGGAAAATATTTTGGACCTTCTGGCAAATTTTTATAGATGTAAGACAAAAGATCCTCTTTGTTGTCGCCCTTTAAAGCAGAGATCGGGATGATCTCTTTAAAGTCATACAACCCTTTGTAGAGGTCGATAATCTCTAGTAGCTTGTCCCTTGTAATGGTGTCAATTTTGTTGATAATCAAAAAGACAGATGTATGAACCGTACGTAGTTTCTCTAAAATCAGTTGATCAAGCTCGGATACTTTGTCAAAAGGTTCAACCAAATAAAGAATAATATCCACTTCGTTTAGCGCGTTTTCAGCGCTTCGCACCATATAGGTGCCCAGTTTTGATTTTGGCTTATGTATGCCCGGTGTGTCGATGAAGATGACTTGAAAGTCGTCGGTGGTCAAGATGCTTTGGATTTTGTTGCGGGTCGTTTGGGGCTTGTTTGAGATTATGGATATTTTTTCGCCGATGAGGGCGTTCATCAGTGTTGATTTGCCCACGTTTGGCTTGCCGATGAGTGACACGAATCCTGAATTGAATTTTTTCATTTGTTTCTCCTTTTATACGCGTTTGAGCGATAGTGTCGTTAAAATGGTTTCTTGTTTTGCAAACATTTCTGCTTCATCTTTGTCGTTCATATGGTCATACCCCAGCAGATGAAGCATGCTGTGGGCGGTTAAAAAGCCCAACTCCCGGGCGAAGGAGTGGTTGTATTCGGCCGCCTGAGAGACGACCCGCTCGATGTTGATGACGATATCACCGAGCATCATTTCGTCTTCTTCTGGTTCGCCCGGCTCCATCAGCGGAAAAGACAGTACGTCTGTCGCTTTATCGATGTTTCTAAACTTTTTATTCAGTTGCCTGATTTCATCGCCGTCTACGATGGACACGCTCACCTCAACTTGGGTAGAAAACTGTTCTTGCCTCAGCGTTTCGGCGATAACTTGGGTGATCAGCGCTTCTTGTTCGGCATCAAGGGCAAAGCTTGTGCGGTTGTCTATCCATACGTTCATATCGTGTGTTTCTCTCCTCATCTTCTGCTGTCGTCTGCTACGGCGCGCTTGTCCTCTGGATACGGAATCCGCTCGTGGTACATGCCACGAAAGACGCCCATAAACGATTTTGTGATGCAATCGATCTCTTTGAGCGACAGACCACTATCGGTTAATTGCCCGTCGTCTAACTTGTCTTTGATCAGTTGTTTTATAAACGCTTCGATTTCTTTAAAGTCTTTCTTCGTGACGACACTTCGGATCGCGGCTTCGACCGTATCCGACATCATGACGATGGCAGATTCTTTTGACTGGGGCGTTTGGTATGGATAGCGGAAATCTTTTTCGTTTAATTTATCCCCCGCGTACTGTTCCTTTGCCTTGTGATAGAAAAATTTGATGAGCGTCGTGCCATGATGCTCGTAGACGATGTCTTGTACCACTTTTGGAATCTTATAGGTTTGGCACAACTCCATGCCGAAGGAAACGTGGCTGGCAATGACATCTACGCTATGATAGGGGTCCATCGAGTCGTGTAAATTTTAGCCTGCGATAATTTCTGTAAAGTATTTCGGGTATTTTAATTTTCCCCACTCATGAAAAAATACCCCTAACCCCGCAAGCGCCGCGTTTGCGCCCATATCCTAGGCAC
>JAVBJY010000042.1:0-12916 GCA_031546735.1 Eubacteriales bacterium | reverse complement strand
CTTCTAAGCAGTTTGTGAGTATTTCGATCAACTGTGCACGGTCTTTGTGATCATCCGGAATAAAATCCAGCGTATCCACAAGACCAACTGTGTACCAGCCCATCGATCTGCCCCAAAAGTTTTTAGAAAGACCCGTTTCAGGATCACACCAAAATTCGGTGCGGCTTTCATCCCATGCGTGGTATAAAAGCCCTGTCTTTTTATCTAGCAAGTTGTTGTAGCAAACGATATACTGCTTTGCCACGTCATCAAAATTTTTGCCGTCTTCAAATTCCTTGGTAAATTCAGCATAAAATGGCGCGCCCATGTAAAGACCGTCTAACCAAATTTGATGTTCGTATATTTTTTTATGCCAGAAGACGCCTTCCTTTGTACGAGGGTGTGTGTCTAGCTGTCCTCTTAATTGGTACGCCGCTTTTTTATATTTTTCTTCTCCTGTCTCTTTGTAGAGCATGAACAGAAGCTTGCCATTGTTAATGTGGTCGATGTTGTATTCTTCAGGCTTGTATGATTTGATAGTGCCATCTTCTTGCACATATAAATCCATTTGCTCTTTGATGTAGTCAAAATATTTTTGGTCGCCAGTTTTGCGCCAAATGCTTTCAAACCCCTTGAGTGCCACGCCATTTTCGTATGCCCATTTGTTGACCATGACAGGTTTTCCTGCTAGCATCGAATCTGCCATCTTTTTAGACCATGTTGTTTGCATATTTTTATTCCTCCGCATTATATAATATCACAATTGCTGACATTGTTGGCTTGCACCACGACGTCAGAACCGATTGGATTTTTCGCCTTACAGTTTTTAAATACCATATCTGCACTATTCTCTACTTCAAAGGCAGGGCCGTCATGGCCAGCCACCGTCACGTTGTTGAAGATAAAATCCTTTGCGTTGCTGATAAAGAATCCTTTTTGCTTGACAGGCTCGATGTTTGCGAGCATGGCCGGATACCCCGGTTCGGCATCTTCCGCCATCGTAATGTACACGTTGTCGAAGGTGACGTCCTCTACCACCATTTCGGGTAGCCCATAAAAATAGCCCGCCGCCGCTGAAACTTCTCTTGCTGTGATGTTGGCAAAGTGTAATCGTCTAAATGACGGTGTTTCTTCTGTAATCGGGTACGGTGCTTTGTCCCATACGTATTTGTCGTCGCCTTTTGGGCCACAGAAATAGTATAAGTTTGCGATAAACGGACAGATTACATTTTTCATCACGATGTTGTTGACACGCAAATCTTCTACAACACCGCCGCGACCGCGTCTTGATTTGAGCCTGATGCCTCGGTCTGTTCCTTCAAAGATACAATTGCTGATGGTGACATTGCGGATGCTCCCGCTCATCTCACTGCCGAGCACAACACCGCCGTGGCCGTGTACCATTGTACAATTGGTAATGGTAATGTTTTCGCACGACACCCGTTCGGCTGTATCTTCTGTACCCGCTTTGATCGCGATACAGTCGTCACCTACGTCGATGTGGCAGTTTGAAATATGTATGTTTTGAGACGATTCGGGGTTGACACCATCGGTGTTTGGTGAATCGCTTGGGTTGAATATTTTGATGTTATCCACTGTCACTTGTTTACAAAGAATCGGGTTTACTGTCCAGCTTGGCGAATTTTTAAGCGTCACATCTCGAATCAACACGTTTGTGCAATTGTATGGGGCGATCAATTTTGGTCTTGGGTACTCGTTTTTCTTCTCTCTGAATAACTGCCACCAAAATGCACCTTGTCCGTCAAGCGTTCCGCCGCCGGATATGGTTACATTCTCGGCATCATCGGCGTTGATACAGGAAGCATAACAATCACGCAATACCCCTTCCCATCTCGACTTGACCACCGGATATTCGTTTATATCCGACGCAAAACAAATCGTTGCGCCTGCCTCCACGTAAAAATTCATGTTGCTCTTTAGAAAAATTGCGCCTGTCGAATACTGCCCAGCCGGAACAAAAACAGTTCCGCCTCCATTTTTCTCGCATGCACCGATTGTTTTTTCAAACGCACTTGTACATGACGTTTGCCCATCGGCCACTGCGCCGAAATCCATGACATTGTATATTGCCACTTTTCTCCCACTCCTTTTTATAGTTTATAAGGTATGCCCTCTTTTAAAACCGCCGTGTAGAAATACGCAACGGGGAAAAAAGATTGGGCGACTGATTTAGAGCCTTGCCCTGACGTGATCACAACGTTGCCTTGTTTTTGCTTCTTGAATCCGTACCCTTCGGTAAAACCATTTCTTATGTTGCTCACAAAGGTCGGTATGCCCGCCTCCAGATATTTGGTGTCACCTGTCAGTTCGTAGGCATATGTTAACGCTTCAAGCGGCAATGTATTGTTGCCGAGACGTCTTAGACTTGGCAGTTCTTTATAGTAAAACAACCCATTATCGAGTATGCAATGGGCAACCATATCGTCCACCGCGTCAATCATCATCTGCCTAATTTTAGGAAGGGGATTCACTTTATAATACCGCATCAGACTGCCAACTGCAATAGCAATCATAAACGGAACCCGAATGGCCGTGTGGTCTGTGTAAGGGGCAAGCCACTCACCGAAGCGTTCCTTCCACGACTCAAAATGAGACACGATAAACGACGCATCGTCAAGCCAACTTTCATCGTTTGTTTCGAGATAGAGCGCCACAAGGGCACGAAGCGCCCAACCTGTTTCTCGTGCGTTGATTTGACCGACTTGGTGATATCGGGGCTGGGCCAACGCCCGCTTGATATTATGGCCGATACCAATTGCGGTGTCATAGGCAAACAGATCGCCTGTCATGTGGTAATAATCAAACAGACCCTCTACCCATTCGTGGCTAATGTCAATTTTGCCCGACACATGCTCCGCCGAATGGATGACCATGCCACCTAAACGTAGCAAATCATCGCTATGGTGACACACATCGACATCCATCCAGTGTCTCGCCCCTGCCATGAGATAATCTAAGAGGCGTCGTTCCGACGTTCTTGCATACATCAACATCGCGGCGTGCGGAAAATCGTATTCGTTATTGGTATACACAAAGCCGCCGTTCCCTCTGCCTTGTGCTGTATAATTAACGTCAACCGAATCGCCAAAATGGATCATCCCAAATGCACGGCTTCGCAAATCAAATTTGTGAATGAGCGCACATTCCACATCGTTGTCCTTTTCTGCACGCTTATACATATCAGGAAAAATATCCGCTTCCTGATAGACAGACGCCTCTAAAATCGGTCTGTCCGGCATTTGAAATTGTAAGCTCCGTGCATCTGTGTTCTGCTTTGTGTCATGAAGATGCAAAAAGATTGTATGGGTTTTCGCCATGCCTTTAAAAAACGTAATGCCCTCCGGAAGTTTTGGGATGATGTCAATTTGCATGCCATTCTTATCCACAGACAACGCCTTAGGGAAATTCTGAAACGCTTGGTAAACGGTGGCGCATATGCCACCCTTCTCTTTCACCTGCCAATCGGCAAAAAACGTACCATAAAACACTTCTGGCATGTGCTCGTTTGACTCGTATAACAAATGATCCGCATCGATCGTATACTGGAGCGCCGCGTCATCTCCTTCGGCTGTTTTTAAATCGGTTACATAATTGGATTTGCCGAGAGAAAACGAAACATCGCCGTCACCTTTTGGTTGCAAAGTGAAATGAAGAGACTCCAATACCTTGTCGTCCTCTTCCTTATTCAAAATCTTGTACTCCATTTTAAACCAATCGGTGTTTTTATACACTTGAATCGTCATGATAAAATCGATGTAACTGTTTCCGTCTTTGTCGATGTGTTTGCCTGCGTTCTGCAACCGTGCGGTCACACTGCCGTTTTCGATGACGCTCCATGTGTCTTGCACTTGCCCTACAAACGCATCTTCTAGGACAGGGCCTTTGATCTCGTCTTCTGTCAGGTGCATATGGGTGTTTTGAATCGATTTGAAAATATTGCCCTTGTTGTTTAATTGTAGCACCACATTGCCTGTGTCCACCGTCGTCACGCCATCGTTGTCGCAAATGGCAATGGTGCTCCCGATGGCTGGCTGTTTGATTTCACAAAAATAGGTCTTGTCTTTGTTGGCGGGCAAATCGGCAAAAAAATGGCAAAGCGCCCATTTCACCGAGCCGTCAGGCCATTCTGCCGTCACACTGGCCTGTACCGCGGTTTCCGTTTTTCCGTCATGGATGCATAACATGTTTGCATCTGCCAGTTTCCCTTGGGGAAACGGAATGGCAACCGTACAGGGTTCATTGATTCTCTCAAAGCAAGATAACTTTTCAAAATAAAGTTTTATCACGTACGCTCTCTCCCTTGTTTGCTGATTAAAAGCTGAGGATACTGTTAAAATTGCGCTAAAAATTCATATGCGGTGCCATACCACTGGTGCCCACCGTCACAAACAACATGCTTGAAGTTTTCCGATCCAAACAAGTCATACACTGCTTTTGTCGCCTGCACTTGTGGATACACGTTCGAAAGGCCAGACGTACCGTTCAGTTTGACCTCGCTTCCGCACTCGATCAACAGTGGTCTTGGCGCGACTAAAGAGCCCAAGTCACACACGTCAATCATGCGCCAAAGCTGCGGCACAAAGTTACAGCCGCATAAGTTATTGTGCAAAATCGATTCTCGAAATCCATGAAAATAACCGCTGACAACGGTATACTTGATTCTGTCGTCAAGCGCCGCGCACCACAGCGCGGACAGCCCGCCGCCCGAAAAACCACAGCATGCGATTTCTTCATATTCTTTTGAAATTTCGTCTAGCAGACACAAGATGTCGTGGACGATGATGCCTTGTAGGCTAAGCCCAAGGCTGATGGCGGCGTTGTTGAGGTCATTGCATGAGGATAACCCGATTTTTTCGTCGCCTTGCTGTAGTGCTTCGCGACGTTCGCCCGCGCCCGCAAGGTCGGGGCAAAACACAGTGTACCCTCTCTGCACCAAGTCGAGGGCGTATGTATAGTTGAAGTGAACTATTTTTTGTACAAGCGCACTGTCAGCCGCCATTTCCTCTGTGCCTGTGTACACCAAACCCTCTTTGCCGTTGCTGCCGTGCCCATGAAGGGCAATAACAGCCATGCGCCGCTTGTGATGATGGGGCGTCAGTATATACACGGGCATGCCCGTGCTCCCGCCATCCACCTTCTTGGTTTGTAGAATCATTTTCTCTCGGGTGTACCCTTCAAAATGCTCCGTCTTCACCCACTGCCTGTTCGGTTCGGGTGTTTTAATTTTATGCAGTCCAATCGTTTCCGCTAGTTTTTTTCTTACCGTTTTTTTCCAGATGGCAAATTCGTCTACATTGGTTCCGAAGAAACCATCGGCGCGGTATTCCTCATCAAACTGCTCCAGTAGAAACGGTTTGAGTGAGAAACAGGGTTGCCCATGCTCCGCCATAGTTGCCGCCTCACTTCCCTGTGATTTTCCAATCTTTAAATATATTGTCTATCGTATACCGTTCGGCCTGCTCGTCCGTTAAAATATGGGTAAAGGATGCGATATGCCCTTCACTATAACCGGGGCCGCTACACTGATACTGGGCATAATAACAGTTCTCGTGGCGGTTTGTGCCTTCCCATATCGAAAAGCCTTCTTTCTTGATATGGGCACCCATGTGGCACCGAATGAAAACGGTTTTGCCATACTCACGCCAAGGCCTGCCTAAAAACACAGTCGCATCCCCCGCGTCCCCTGTCAAGGTGCAGTCGAAAAAAACGTACCCAAAATCTAAGTTTTTCGAGGTGCATGCCGCTGTTAAGTAGCCGTTGATCTCCTTGTTACGATTCTTCGAAAAAATTTCACAGTGATCAAAAATTGCAGCTGCGCCACCAAAAATAAAATCAACATCGCCTTCGATGTAACAGTTTTCAAAATATTGCCGGTTGTACAGGTCTGGATTTTTTTCGATATCAGAGAAAATAGGACCCGCTAACAGCGTATCTTGGTGCGCCAATAGCCTACAATTTCTGAACACCATCCGATCCGCATCGGCATACACCGCCACGGCTTGCCCAACAATGTCACCCTGCCCTGCGGCATTTTGAAATGTTATATTTTCGGCTACAAACCCCTCCGCCTCTTTTGTCACAAGCACGGTGTAGGTTTGAAACGTTCCCATGGGGTTGCCTGTTGCATCGGGCATAAATGCACCGTCCCCGTGGGTGATGATTGTGCCTTCGACATCGTCGCCCACCAAATGAAGTGCGGGCTTGTCGATGATCAGTTTTTCATTGTAGGTACCGGCTTTGATTCGTATGGTTGTGGCAGTACCGCTCTGTATGCTTGCCAATGCCTCTGCAATGGTACAAAAATCACCCGTATTCTGCTTACATACTATAATCTCGTTCATTAAAACCGCTATTCTCCTCTTTTATGTTGGGATATGTGTACAAAAAAGCCTATCCCCCAGAGTCGGAACCTCGTTCTTACTCTGGGGATAGGCTCTCATATCATTTCTTATTCTTTTACCGCGCCCATCGTAACACCTGTCACGAAATAACGTTGACAGAATGGATAGATGATCGCAAATGGAAGGATCGCCACGATAACGGCTGCATTTTGAATCGTTTTCGAGTTAACCCCTTTTGATATTGCTTCTTGGATCGGGGTATCGTCGAGTATCAGCGACCGAAGCTTTACTTGGAAGTTAAACAAAACAGGATCTGTGATATATACCACATAATGGAAATATTCACTCCAGTAAGAAACGGCGAAGAACAAACCAATCGACGCAAGCGCCGGCTTCGAAAGCGGTAACACGATGCTCCAGAAAATACCCATCGGTGTACAGCCGTCAATCTCAGCGGCCTCAAATAAACTCTCTGGTATTTGTTCAAAGAAGTTTCTCATCAAAACAAGGTTATACACATTTAAGCTAAACGGCAGAACAACTGCTGCCAGTGTGTTTAGCAAATGAAGTTGTTTCATAACCAAGTATGTAGGCACAAGACCTGCACTAAAGATCATCGTAAACATAAGCATGTAGCTCATCAACCGAGAGCCAGGCATTTTCACCTGTATCAAAACGTACGCACCGATTGTGGAAATCAAAAGACCCAAGAACGTACCGACAATTGTCGTGCCCACGGAAATCATGAACGGAAGGTACAATTGCTTTTGGGTGAATATAATTTTGTAAGCCATCAGTGACGGGTGATCTGGCCATAACTTGATGCCGTAGTTACCGGCTAACTCAAGAGAGTCGACCAAAACTTTAACAATCGGCACCAACATAGCAATCATCATGATACATAAAAAAATTGCATTTAAGATAATAAAGACCGCTCTCGCTCTATAGCCTTTTCGAAAACTAAACTTGTTACTCATCATTCATCCTCCCTTCTTATACAATACCTCTGCCGCGTATTTTTTGACTTGCATAGTCTGCTGTCACTACCAGAATAAGAGAGATAAATGACTTAAACAGACCAACAGCTGTAGAATAGCCATAATCTGCCTGGATCAAACCGACACGGTAGGTGTAAGTTTGGATAACGTCAGATACGCTGTATACCAATGGATTGTAAAGAACGAAGACAGACTCAAACACATTCATAACCTTTGCCAATTGAAGGATGAATACAACCAAGATGGTGTTAAGCAAACTTGGAACGGTGATGTACCATGTTTGTTTTAATCTACCTGCACCATCAATTTCGGCCGCTTCATAAAGTTCTGGGCTAATACCAGACAAGGCAGCTAAGAAGATGATGGTACCCCAACCGGTCTCTTTCCAACGGCTGATAAAATACCAAACCGGTCTCCACCATTTTTCATTGGCCAAGAAATAAATTGGTTCGTTCAAAATGCCGACCTTTACCAAAACTGCATTTAAAAATCCGCTTTGTGGGCTTAAAAGAATCATAAAAATCGAAGCAACAACAACCCACGAAAGGAAGTGAGGCAGATAAATAACAGTTTGCACAAATTTTTTCATTGTGACGTTGTAGATCTCGTTTAACAGCAATGCAACCAACACAGAAAAAAACATCGCCAAAAATAAGTTAACCAAACTTAAAATGATGGTGTTGTTAAATGCGGCCCAAAATCGGTCGGTTGAAAAAAGCTTTGTAAAGTTTGCAAAACCGATAAACACCGGTTCTGGTATGTACGGATTGTACTTGTATAAAGCAAATCGAATTCCCCACATCGGCAAATAATAAAACAGTACCAACACGGCCATAACAGGAATAAACATAAAGTAAAAATACTTATATTGTATCATTCTGTCGATTACGCTTGCCTTTTTACCAATACTAGCAGTTGACGACGCCTTTGCCATCCATGTCACCCTCTCATATAATTAGATTTATGCTGTTACAGGGTTCAATCCATCGGGAAGGTGAAAATGATTCTCTTCATCAAAACTTGCCTCTGATGCGTCGTTATTTCCTGCCATCCCTATAGATTAGAACCCTGCACAGTGTAGATTTGATACTGCGTAACGGAGTATCGATTACAATTGCGAGTTCAACTCATTCAGCATTGTGTCGATAAATTCGCCTGCTTTGGCTTGATATTGTTTCAAACCTTCTTCAACTGTGTACTCACCAAAGACGATTTTGTTAATCGTTTCGCTTTTGATTGTGTTGATTTCTGGCAACGTTGCTGCAATCACATCGCTTGTTTTTGGAATCGCATCCATTTGTGAATTTGCTTTAAATACCTCAAGAGAGTTTGCTACTCTTTCGTCTAACACGATTGGGTCGTCAAAGTTTGTAATTGACAATTCTGGAGAATAGAGTGTCTTTTCAACCAATTTGTCTGGCGTTTCTTTGAAAGGAAGTGCAACGGTTTTGCCGTTTTCATCTACTTTCCAATGTTCGCCTTCTACACCATGTGTAAACAACATTTGACCTTCGCCGCCGTCATGAGAATATTCAATAAAATATTTGAAGATTCCTTCTGGATCTTGTGATGCACTGGTAATAACCATGGCGGTCGGTACTCTTTCGATGTATTTTGCTTCTTTGATTCCTGGTAGCGGTGTAAGCTTCGCAGTTGGAACTGCAGCGACCAAATTTTCTTCTAATGTTTTATTCCAGTAGCCTGCCCAGTAGTTAAAGCAACCGGCAAGATTTGCAAATAGTTTGTCTCTACATGTAGATGTTTTGTTGGTTACGATTTCTTTGTCGATCAAACCTTCTGAGTACGCTTGGCGCATTCTTTCAAGAGCGGCCACCATTTCTGGCTCTAACATACCGTCAACATATTTGCCGTCTTTTAGTACGAAATCAGGTCTTGCGTCTTGATAAAATTCTCTTAAATACATGTCGTACGGATTTTCCGAGTTATACAAACCTGCAGCTGTAATCGGGATGATGTTGGCACCTTTCGTCTTAAATGCGCGCAACATGTCAAGGAACTCGTTGTAATCGGTAGGCGCTTTCAGCCCAAGTTCGTCCATCCAGTCTTGTCTTACGTAGGTAACCGTTCCGTTTCCTTTTTGCATTGGAAAACCATACAATTTTCCGCCAATTCTGATTGCATCTACATAAGATTCATCCACAATTGATTTTACAGGTTCTGTTGATTTTTCCCAGGCATCTGTCATATCCCACAATGCGCCGTATGTCGCGTAGTTTGGGTAGTATGTACTGCCAAGCTCGATTACATTGGCCACATCGCCAGATGCAAATGAAAGATTTACCTTCTCATAGAACTGTGTGTGGTCTGGTTTTGTGATTTGAAGTTCGATACCCGTTTTATTTTTGTACTCGGCACACACGTCGTCCAAACCATTTTCTTTTGTCATAATGGTTGTCATCATTGCTGTGATTTTGGTTGGTTTTGCAACCTCTGCGGCTGGTGCATCAGGTGCTTGGCTTGCGGTTGCTGATTCATTTGGTGCCGTTGTTGCATCTGTTGCCTTAGGCGGTTTTGGCCCGCCACAAGCCACCATGCTGGTCGCTACAACTGCTGCCATCGATAAGGTGGCCAGCTTCGTTACTAAGTTTCTCTTCATAAAAATCCTCCTTAAATAAGATTAATAGGTTATATTGTATAGATTTATTTCTCACAATTCTCAAAAACTGTGCAAAAATCAAAAACCTAACAATAGAATAACTCTTTTTTGCCTGTTTGTAAAGATACTTTTTTATATATTTATGAAATCACCCCTATTTGTCGCCAAGAAATATTTATTAGAACTTTTTGTTGACATATTTTAGATAATGTGCTATATTTGTGTGGTAACAGTAATATTTTTATTTTTTAGGAGGCATTAACAATGAAAAAAGGTACAGTGAAATGGTTTAACGCAGAAAAAGGTTTTGGTTTTATTTCGGTTGAAGGTGAAGATGACGTATTCGTACATTTCTCAGCAATCAACTCAGACGGCTACAAGACTTTAGAAGAAGGTCAAACAGTTCAATTCGAAGTAGTTCAAGGCGCAAAAGGCCCACAAGCTGCTAACGTTGACCGTGCTTAATCTTTTCTAGGCTTATAATCACGAAGTTTATTGTTAATGTCTTTTGACATTATGCCATATATGAATTGGTTATAAAACGCAGAAAACCTCTCACCATCTGGCCTTCTAAGGCTTGGTTTGTGGGAGTTTTTTTATGCATGTAATTTTACAGTAACACATAAAGCACTTTCGTAGCAGACAAAAAAGCCCAGCCTATGTACGATCAGGTTTGTAACCTGACAACACATAGACCGGGCTTTTTTTAATATGCCACACTGTTTAAGCGATAAAAGTGCAAAAACGTATATCGTTATTTACAAAGCGTAATTTGGACGGAACGTGTGAGTACATCGGTATAGCTGAAGGAAATTTTACGAGACGGTAGCTTCCCTTCATACATCTGAATTGTAAAAATACTGGGGTAAACGCTTTCGATAACCCCTTCTTCGACGGTTGTTTTGTTACGACCCCTATCGGATTCAAACTTCACCTTGCTGCCGATAATGCCTTGAATATTCTTCTTGACCAATGACATAGCATCTTTTTTTATCGTCATCACAATTCACCTCTGTTTAATTATAACACACTTACAAAAAAAAGTCAAAATTTTATCATATTTTTTTTATACTTGTCAAGACCTATTTTCGCTACCCCTATAAACAAAAAATAATTTTGAAGAATCGGTTGCAATCTTTGTTAGAATCTGTTAGAATACTGAACGTTGAGTAAGAGAGTTCTAAAGTGGGCTCTACGGTAGCCTGTTTTTCTATTGCAGGCGGCTGTAACATGAGTTAAGGAGGTGTTTTAGATGGCTAAATGTAGTATTTGTGCAAAATCAGTACGCACCGGACATAGAATTAGCATTAATCGTAGTCAGGTCAGTAGACGTGCAAACAGAACGTGGAAACCAAACGTAAAGAAAATCAAGATAATAGAAAACGGAACCGTTAAATCTATTAACATTTGTACGAGATGCATGCGTTCGAACGTGGTTACAAGAGCAATATAAAAAATGAAATTTCAGACGCAGCCTTCGGGGTGCGTTTTTTCGTGTCTGGCTTGACTTCCTTCGATTTTATGATATACTTTCAGAAGAATTTATACTTCAAATATAAGGGTGGTACCATGGAAAAGCCTTCGTCCCTTACAAGACGAAGGCTTTTTTTGTGTCAAAGAGAACTTTACTATATTTACCCTGATAAAAACATATAAACAGAAAGGATTGTGGGACGATGAGAGAGAATTTGAACCAAATGAAAGAAAGCGCATTGGCAACGTTAAAAACCATTGCCGATTTGAAAGAATTGGAAGACTTTCGTGTCAAGATGCTGGGCAAAAAAGGCGACTTGACCCAAATCTTAAAAGGAATGGGCGGCTTGTCTAGTGAAGAGCGTCCTGTCATCGGTCAGTTGGTAAACGAAGTGCGAGAAGCAATCGAATCGACACTCGAAAATACCAAACAACAATTGATGGCCAAGGCACAGCAACTCAAGTTAAGCACCGAAAAAATAGATGTGACGATGCCCGGCAAAAAACCGACATTGGGGCGCAAGCATCCGATGACCCTCGTCATTGACGACATCAAAGATATCTTTATCGGCATGGGCTATGAGATCGCCGAGGGGCCTGAGGTCGAACTTGCCTACTACAACTTCGAAGCGTTAAATATCCCCGAGAATCACCCCGCGCGCGACGAACAGGATACATTCTATATAGACGGTGACGGCGAATTCGTTTTGCGCACCCAAACCTCCCCTGTGCAAATCCGGACAATCGAAAAAGGCAATTTGCCCATTAAAATTATTGCCCCCGGCCGTGTATTTCGTTCGGACGAGGTGGATGCCACCCACTCCCCTATTTTCCACCAGCTTGAAGGCCTTGTGATCGACAAGGGCATCACCATGGGTGATCTAAAAGGCGCACTTGCCGTCTTTGCAAAAGAATTGTTTGGTGAGGAGACGAAAGTTCGGTTTAGACCCCATCATTTTCCGTTTACAGAGCCAAGCGCCGAAATGGATGTTACCTGTTTTGCCTGCGGCGGAAGTGGCTGTCGGGTTTGTAAAGACAGCGGATTTATCGAGGTTTTGGGATGCGGCATGGTGCATCCACGGGTTTTGTCTATGTCTGGCGTTGACCCAACGGTTTATAGCGGGTTCGCCTTCGGCATGGGTCTCGAACGTGTTGCGATGCAAAAATATGGCATCACCGACATGCGTCTTCTCTACGAAAATGATGTGAAATTTTTGAAACAATTCTAGGCCTCGCCTCATGGGGGCTACAGGTGTATAAGGAGGAATCGTTATGAATTTGCCAATGTCTTGGCTTAAAAAATACGTCGACATTGACTGTGATGTAAAAACATTTGAAGAAAAAATGACGCTATCTGGTTCGAAAGTCGAATCGATTATGACGATGGGCGATGAAATTTCAAAGGTGGTTGTCGGCAAAATTTTGTCTGTGAACAAACATCCTGATGCAGACAAACTGGTCGTATGCAGCGTGGATGTGGGCAATGC
>JAVBJY010000199.1:0-9458 GCA_031546735.1 Eubacteriales bacterium | reverse complement strand
GCGGCAAGGGCGGCCATTCTGGCGCAGTCTGGTCAATACAATTACGGGCGCTGTATCAAAAGAAAGGATAGCAGAGCCGCTTTTCTGGCGTGTGCCGAATTTGTTAAAACGGCGTTGTCTACCATTTATTTGCTGAACGGGACGTATATGCCTTTTTACAAATGGGCATTTAGGGGGGCGGACGAATTGGTGCGCCTAAAAACAGCCGTAGAGAATTTAGGCAAACTGGTGGCATTAAACGACGCCCCTGAACATGGGCAGGTCAAGCAACAACTGATGGAAAGTATATGCATAGAAATCGGGAGAGAGATTTGTACAAGAGGGTTTTCACATACGACGGATGCCTTTTTGCAAAACCACTGCGAGCATATTATGAACGGAATCAAAGACGACAGGCTACGGAAACTACATGTCATGGCAGATTGTGAGTAGGAGGGGAACCTATGGAGCACAAATTTGTACGAAACAACACAGAAAAAGATAGGCTTATAAACGAGATCATTGACAGGGAGTGGGGCATGTTTCGTCTGGTACAAAATATAGGCGGCAGAGCCGATTGCCAAGACGACCCGGTTACGTTTTATATCATGCGCTACAGTCAATTCAATGCCTTTTCTGCGCACACGTTAGAAAGCTATAAAGCCGATTTGCAACAGGCGGAGCGCCAAAAGCGAAACTTGATCACGGAAAAATACGCGTATATGATGGAGTTTACAGATCCGCTTTATTACCGCGAGACGTTGGAGGGACGCTTGCCCGAAACACCGCCCGAAAAAATGGCGATGATCTATACGATTGCAGACTGTTTGATTGCTTGTCAACAGGCATTTGCAGACGAATACCCTGTGTTTAGTAGCAAGGTGCGACCTGTAGAGGCGCAAGGTGTCGCAAACGCCCGCATTTATACCATTGGGGAATTAAAAACGTATACACTCGAAACGTTGCGGCTGTATTTGCAAGATATCCTGGAGGCCGAGCGGCAGGGAAACAACATCATGTACGAAATACACAAAACGACGGCGGGATTTTATGGCTATGAGACGCTTGCGCGTGCGGAGGAAAGACTGAGGCGATAACAATCGTCGACAGAGAGGGGGAGGTATAGATGCAGAAGAAAGAATATTATTCGATTGGTGAAGCGAGTGACTTGTGCCACATTTCAAAAAAAACGCTTAGATTCTACGACAAAATTGGCATTATATCGCCCGATAAGATTTCACCCGAAAATCTGTACCGATTTTATGAACGCAAGACGTTGCTGTCGGTGCCAATCATAAAATATTACAAACAGATGGGATTTAAGCTAGAGGAAATGAAAGAGGCAATGGACGGCAATACATACGATGTATGCGAAAAAAGCTTTCGCAACAAAATCGAAGAGCTGACAAAAATCAAAGATGAAATTTTTATTATGCACACGTCGGTCAAAGATTGGTACGACCTTATCTTAGAAGCAAAAAATGTAATCGAGAACCGTGTCAATGAGGTGGCCGTAAAATACATCGACTGCTCTGATTATTGTTTTATGGAGCAGAGCTTTGACTATGATTTTATGGCATTGATTATTAATATAGAATGGACAAATTATATCGAAAGCATCGAAAACGCCATTACAGGGCCGGTCATTATTTACTTCCCGTCCTTTGAAGACCGGATAAGCGGCAAAAGCGATACGGTACGAATTGTACAAAAGACGATTCGAGAGTGCAAGCCGAGTCAGACCATGAAGCTCGGCGGATATATCGTCGCCTCCTGCTATCACATCGGGTCACACGAAAGCATTGATAGCGCCTATGAGAAAATACGCCGGTGGGCGCGTGCCCATGGTTACGAGTTGGGCGTAGAGTCTTATGAGCGATACGTCACCGATTACTGGACGACGAGCCATCAAGAACAATTTGTAACTGAAATTATGGTGAAGCTGTTAAGAAAATGAACAACCCCAATGCAAAGCGGTGGCATTGCTGTCATGGCGAAAACAAAAAGACAAGGCGATCAGTTTCGATATGCCTTGTCTTTTTTAATATTAGAAATTCGTCAAACTCACTTTAAATTAAACCAAGCACACATGCCGGGATAAGACGCGACCTTGCCCAATTCTTCTTCGATTCGAAGCAGTTGGTTGTATTTCGCAACGCGGTCTGAGCGGGCAGGGGCACCGGTTTTAATTTGCCCTGCGTTACACGCCACGACGATATCAGCGATGATAGAATCCTCTGTTTCGCCAGAGCGATGGGAGACGACGGCGGTCATGTTGTTGCGGTTGGCAAGGGCAATGGCATCAAATGTTTCGGTTAAGGTTCCGATTTGATTAACCTTAATGAGAATGGAATTGGCCACGTTTTTGTCGATGCCTTTTTGGAGTCGCTCGGTGTTGGTCACAAATAAATCATCGCCGACCAACTGTATTTTTTGCCCCAGTCTCTCGGTGAGAAGTTTCCAACCGTACCAGTCATCTTCGTCCAATCCGTCCTCGATAGAGATAATCGGGAATTTGTTAACAAGGTTCTCGTAGTAGTCGACCATGTCTGCGGAGGTTCGGATAATTTGTTGCCCCTTCATTTTGCTTTCGCCTTCAAAATAATATTTTCCGTCTGATTTGTTGTATAGCTCGGTTGCTGCGGCATCCATGGCGATTTTGATGTCGGTGCCTGCCTGATAACCAGCGGCGGCTACGGCTTCTAGTATGATTTCGATTACCTCTTCAGCAGTGGCAAGGTCGGGCGCAAACCCACCCTCATCCCCAACCGCTGTCGAGAGATTTTTAGATTTTAACACCTTTTTAAGCGTATGGTAAATCTCTGCGCACATGCGAAGCGCGTCTGAAAAACTTTTCGCCCCTACGGGCATAATCATAAATTCTTGTAGGTCTACCGTATTATCGGCATGTTTGCCGCCGTTTAGAATGTTCATCATCGGAACAGGCAATACCTTTGCATTAAACCCGCCTAAGTATTGATACAGCGGCATGCTTAACGCCTCTGCACAAGCCCGTGCAACCGCCATCGAAACGCCAAGTATCGCGTTTGCACCTAGCTTTGATTTGTTCTTTGTGCCGTCAAGCTGAATCATCGCCGTATCAATGGTTACTTGATCTAGTGCATTTTCCCCGATGATTTCGTCGGCAATGATATCGTTTATGTTGGCGACTGCTTGTAAAACGCCAGTGCCGTTGTATCTTGTGTTGTCACCGTCTCTTAGCTCTACGGCTTCAAAGGCGCCAGTCGAGGCACCAGATGGCACGGCTGATCTTCCTAAAAACTGTGTGCCGTCCAGTTCGACGACCACTTCAACCTCAACGGTGGGGTTACCTCTCGAATCAAGAATCTCTCTTGCGTATACATCAATGATTTCAATAAAACCTTTCATCTCATTCAAACTCCCTTCATGGTATAAAAAATAATATTTTTACGATGGCAACGGGTCAAACAGTTTTTTAAAATATGCCGCCTATACAGACAACATTCCCCATTTATAAAGTTGTTATTCCTGCATGAGCTTAGAAATTTCTCGGTATGCTTCTCTTCTCGCCTCGATCACCCCGTTGTACAAGAGTAAATTGGGGCTACCGGCACGCACAGATTTTTCGAATGTGACGGTGGCTTGGTAGAGTTTGTCTAGGCCTAAATTGCCAGAGACACCTTTAAGTGTATGAATTTCGTGCTCGGACGTTTTGGCATTTTCAGGTGAGAACGCCTTGTCAAACGAAATGGTTTCGACAGCCAGTTCTTTTGCAAACATCGAAAGCGCACGGATATATTTATCTTTTTTGCCTGCAAAACGGCTAATGCCAGTTTTAATGTCGATTACGCTTGCTTCTGGCACGACATCGACCGGTGCGGGAACCGCTTCTGCTATTGTATGGGGTTGCGAAACCCCCGGTACCAAAAATTTGCAGAGTTGTTGCTGTAGCTGATCAAGGTCAAGCGGTTTGCCAAGGTGTGCATTCATCCCTTCGGCGATACAACGGTTGATCTCGTCTTGCATGACGTTGGCGGTCATGGCGACAATCGGCGTATCCTTGTAAGGCTTATCACTACTTCGTATGGCAACGGCCGTTTCATGACCGTCCATAACGGGCATGATGATATCCATAAAAATCAAATCAAACTGTTCTTTTTCGAGCAAATCAAGTGCCTCTTGCCCATGGTTTGCAATGGTAGGCACAATGTCAAACACCTCTAGCATGCCCTTGACCACTTCTTGGTTTAAGAAATTATCTTCGCAGACCAATATCTTTGCATTTGGAAAGCTTGAAAAAGAGTGTTCAAAATTTTCATCATCGGCAATGGTGGTGGTCAATTTTTGCATAAAGCTAGACGGTATAAATGGTTTCTCGATCATGTCTGTGAAGCCTGCTTCTTTTAAATCGGATTCGAGCACGTTTTTGCTGTACGCCGTCACCATCAGCAATTTTATTTTGTTTTTGGTGATGTCTTTAATTTGTTTGGCCACTTGTATGCCGTTCTCTGTACCCAGCAGATAGTCTAAGATGATAATTTGGAACGGATTTCCACTTTCTTCGTGGGCAAGCACCGTGTCATACACAAGATCTGGTGAGGATAAACAAACGGGCGTAATGTTCATGGTAGACAGCAACTGGGTCATAATCTCGAGAGACGTCGGTTCATCATCTACAATTAATACTTGACAATTTTTTAGGTCGTCACAAGACATTGTCTCTTTTAGCGTCGTTGTGTTTTCCGTTACCTTAAAGGGTATGGTCACATAGGTGGACGTGCCAACGCCCTCGGTGCTGTCAACGGATATGGTGCCGCTCATGAGCTCGACCAGTTGCTTTGTGATAGACATGCCAAGCCCTGTGCCCGTTGTTCTGTTTTTAGCATGGTTATGGAACTGTTCAAACGGAGCAAATAACTTTTCAAGCTGTTCGGGGCTCATGCCAAGCCCTGTGTCTTTTACATCGAAATGGAGGGTGGTGCAACCGTCCACAATGGCCTCTGGCCTTGTCACCGACAGAACAATGGTGCCAGCCGCGGTGTATTTCGCCGAGTTGTCGAGTAGATTTTTAAGCACTTGCCACAGCCTTGTCTTGTCGCCATACAAATAGTACGGCACGTCGGGGCTAATGTCTAACATCATTTCGATCTTTTTGTCTTCGAGCCGCTCAGAGGCGACCATGAACGCGTTGGAGATCACTTCCTCTATGCAAAATTCATCTTCGATCAAATCGATCTTTTCTGCTTCGATCTTGGAAAAGTCCAAAATATCATTGATAATCGAGAGCAGATTTTTTGCGGATAAGTTGATTTTCTTGTACACGTCTAAGTTTTCTTTTGTCTGTTGTTTCATAATGGCCAACTGTGACAGGCCGATAATCGCATTCATCGGCGTACGAATCTCGTGGCTCATGTTGACAAGGAAGCGGCTTTTGAGTTGGTTTGCTTCTCGCTCTTTTGTAGCCGCCGCTAGCAATAACTCCATTCGGCGCTTTTCTTGCCTTGTATCTTGTATGACGAACATAACACATGCTTCATCCCGATACCGGATATACTCGCCTACCACGACGGCATCGATGGGGGTGCCATCGAGCGCAAGATAGCGCCACTCCCACGTTTGGCCGATTCCTTTTTGCACGATATCACGTATTCGATCAGCCTTTGCATCAATCGACCGCTTGCCGTCCGGTTGGAATTCGGGGTACAAACGTGCAAGGTCAAACCCGTCAAGCTCAGAAGGAAACCGAAACCCGAACAAATCTAAGTAATACAGATTGGCATACAAAATTTTTCGCTTGTTGTAGGGCATAATCATCATCGGCATCGGCAAGGCATCGACCACTTTGCGCAAATCCTCTTCTGAATGTTTGATCACATCTTTTTGTAGCTCGGCGTATTCGATATCTATGCCCCAGAACACAAACGCCTTCTTTTTTTCATATTCGACAGAGGTAGAGTTAAAATAGAAACGATGGACAGTGCCATCCGGCATCACCAATTTTACAATTTCGTCGGCAATCGAACCCTCAGAAGCAATGGTGTCAAACAGCCTTTGTTTCGTCTCTTTGTCGAAGTAGAGATCTTCGAGCGTTTGCCCAATGGTTAGCCCTAACTTATGCAGGGAATAGCTGTTTGCCTCTAACACCACATCGTTAACAATTAAAAAATAGGCAACCGGTGCCGTTTCGATGATCTTCTCGGAGCGGGTCTTTACTTCCTTGATGAGTGCATCTTTTAGCAATAGTTCTTCTGCAGTGTGCAAGTTTTTTTGTGAGCGTGTTAGTTCTTTGTTGTGCTTGCTCAAAATATAGGCAATCAGGAGAAGACCGCCAATCATCCCAAGGATTACCACAACCGCAAAGAGTAAGACAAAAGCCCACCGTGGATCAGAACCATAAAATGGAATGGGCGCGTTTAAGAGGGTTGCATCTGCGGGCAACGTCTTCATATTAATGTTCCAAAACTTTAATGCATTGTAATTAAACGCCCATTTGTTTAACGAGGCAGATTCAGAATAAATGATAATGCGGGAGGCATCTGTTCCGTTTAGTATATCCTTTGCGATGTCACCGGCTTGCTTGCCTTGGGTAAAAGGATCCACCAATTTTCCGCCCAGTTGGAGTGTCTCAGGAGATGTTGAAAAAAGAGAAAAGATAGGGGCAGAACAATTTTCGGAAAACAACTGCATCGATTTTGATGCATCAAAGTAAGTACCGCTCTTATCCACAAAATAAAAACCGTTTAAAACAAGTGTGTCGGGGGGGAGATTGTGGAGTGTGTCGAGCAGTTCGTCCATGGGCATGTTTTTGTTGTAGGTGATGTCAATGGTGCTTGCGAATGGTTTGAGCTGTTTAATGATATCTGCTTTTATCTTTTCGCCTGACTCCATGTAGTCGTTGATGATGAATATATTTTTTGTATCGGGGAACAGTTCTAGCATCAGCGCAACAGTGTCGTCGGCAGATAGTTCCTCTGAAACACCTGTTGTATATTGTTCGATGGGTGCGATTGATTCACGCTTGAAATCGTTGATGCCGCAAAACACAACAGGAATGCCCTTAAACAACGTGTAGTAGTTGTTTAGAACAAAGGTGAGGGCGTTGTCATCCGACACGACGAGTATGTTTGGGCGTTTGCTCAAAAATGTATTTCGGATGTAGCTCTGCACAGATTTTGCACGCGCATCATCGTCTAAGAGGCGATTTGAATTTAAGGAGATTTTGTATATGCTCGTTTTGCTGTCTTTGTTAAAAACAGAGGCAATGCCGTCTGTTATATTTTTATCCCACGCCATATCGTCGTAATAAGAAGAAATATGCAAGACGATCGCTTCTTTTGGGGCGTCGGGCAAGGGTTGACCGTTTAGCAATTTGGTGAGTGTGCCATCTGCCGTCATGTCGGTTAAAACTTGCGTGAGAGACGGCACGAGGGATTCGTACTTTTTGTTAATGTAGGTATAGACAGGCACAGAATCGATCTTTTGCAGGCATGTCATGCCAGGGGGAATGTATTCTCCGCCAAAGATGGAGGTGCAGACAAAGGCATCGTATTCATTGTTTAATAAGCCATCTGTGAGTGCCTTGATAGTGGGCTTGCCGATAACTGAAGCAACATCTGCGGGAAGATGGGTCAACACGTACGATTTTTGGTACAGGCTACCAACCCGCAGGCCAGAGAGGTCAGCCCATGAGGCAATATGTAGAGTAGAATTTTCGGGTACATATACAAAGTAGTCAACGTTGTGGATGGGGACAGGGATTTGCGCGAGATTGGAAATATCATTGGCATTATAGACAGCACGGGTGGCAATGCCATCAAGCTCGCCGCTGTTTGCCGTCAGAGCGGCGCTCTGGATGCCCATGCTATTCATCGTGACATCATAATTTAATTGTTTAAAGGCATACGAAAGGACTGAACCGATATAGGTTGATTCTTCTTCAGAGATGGCAAAGTGGATGACGTTTCCTTTTTCTGCGGCATGGGATGGTGTCGGGCATAGCAACAACGCGAATAGAACAGTTAGGACGGATAGCCATTTTCTGCTTTTCAAAATTATTTCCCCCTCAGCATGAAATACACGATAGAGACATAAATCTCCTACCTATGTTATACAATCATAATATAGATTGAACAATTTATCAAGGGCGCACCCATATTTATCAGGAAATATATAGCGTAAATTTTTCGCGCAACAAAGAAGGAAATTTAAGCGCGCCAACGGTTGCGGGGGAAGTCTATTATTGACTTTTATGTGGCACGGTGCTAATGTATGGGAGAAAAATGAAAAGAGGAGGAAAATCAAATGCACATGGCAGATGCTTTAATATCCCCGGTTGTCGGTGGTACGATGTGGCTTGCCGCTACGTCAACAATGGCATACGCGCTAAAAAAACTGAAAGACGAAGACATCTTTGAAAGCAAAAAAATACCACTCATGGGTGTTGCGGGTGCGTTCGTATTTGCCGCCCAGATGATTAATTTTACAATTCCCGGAACGGGCAGTAGCGGTCATCTCGGTGGCGGGTTGTTGCTTGCGGCCTTGCTTGGCCCGTATGCCGGTTTTCTTGTGATTAGCGTTGTGCTGACGATACAGGCGCTGTTTTTTGCAGACGGCGGTTTGTTGGCGCTTGGTTGTAACATCTTTAACATGGGGTTTGTTTCGTGCTTCTTGGCGTATCCGCTTCTCTACAAGACGATAACGGCGCATCGGTACACAAAGAAGACGATATTGGCAGGCTCTCTTACGGCGGCGATTGTTGGTCTCGTCATGGGTGCAGCCTGTGTCGTCATTGAAACGTTATGCTCGGGCATTTCGGAGTTGACGTTTGGTATGTTTTCGGCGCTGATGTTGCCCATTCATCTCGCGATTGGTGTGGTAGAAGGATTTGTTACATCAGCAGTGCTCATTTTTATCTACACCGCCCAACCCAGTCTATTGGATAGAACGATGGACAGCGAAACACAAGATGGTGTGCGAAAATTTGGGTTTCGGAACGTTTTCATCGGCTTCGTTTTGGCTACGGCGATCTGTAGCACCGTGTTGGCCTCGTATGCTTCGTCGAATCCCGATGGCTTAGAGTGGTCGGTGATGAAGACGACAGGACACGAGATGCTTTCTTCAAAGGATGCAATCGGAGAGACGGCGGCGCGCGTGCAACAAAGCACAAGCGTGATGCCAGGGTATGACTTTAAAAACACAAAAACAAGTGGGGCTGTGGCAGGCGGAGGCACGGTTGTGGCTGGGCTTGTGGGCAGTACGTTGGTGCTATTATTGGCGGGGGCTGTGGGCTGTATCGCCGCGCTGTTACAAAGAAACAGAAATAAAAAAGCCTTACACAACAAATAGGCAAGACGTTCGCTTTGCGAACAATTTTACGAGGAGGACGTATGGATACAGCAAAAACAATGGCGGCCATTCGCGTGATAGATGAAGTTCATTTGCAGGAGTCGGTTGTGAACCCTGGTCACCGCCACAATGTTACCCATGTAGCGGTGACT
>JAVBJY010000195.1:0-16953 GCA_031546735.1 Eubacteriales bacterium | reverse complement strand
TTTCTGTCAAGAAGATGTTCAATGTCTAAGATTTTCGCCGCTTCATGTACACGCTTGTCGATGGTTTGCTTTGGCACTTTACGAAGTTTGAGGCCGAAGGCCATGTTATCGTACACAGTCATGTGTGGGTAAAGTGCATAGTTTTGGAAAACCATGGCGATATCGCGGTCTTTTGGCGCAACCGTATTCATTTGCTTGTTGCCGATGAAAAGATTACCTTCTGAAATATCCTCAAGCCCTGCAATCATACGCAATGTTGTCGTTTTTCCACAACCGGAAGGCCCAACAAAAATAATAAATTCCTTATCAGCTATATCTAAATTAAAATCTTTAACTGCAATGAACCCATTTGGATATTTCTTATAAATCTTTTGCAATTTCAATTCAGCCATATTTACATCTCCTTTTAAGTAATACTACATTCTAGAATATAATACCTCATTTTTGCCTTTTGTACCATAGCTTATTTAAACAAATTATATTTTTGCAATTGTTTATTTTGTATACAGGTTCGAGTTCGTTGTGGATTATAGGCTAAAAACATCCGTGTTTCTGCATATATTTGTAATTTTTTGAATGTTTATCGTTCACCCATCTGTATTTTTATACTGTTTTGTACATGTTTTCCATATAATTCCTAAATAAAATCGGGATTTGTACGCAAGATGTATGAGAACTCAATTGGATTGTATCTGTTGAAACCCGTTGCCAAGCGCTTCTCTCACATCCGACACGATGACGAAGGAGGCCTCATCCACCGACAATGCGAGCTCTTTTAACAACACCAGCTCTTTTTTTGAGACAACGCACAACAACACATGCTTGTTCTCACCCGTATACATGCCTGTTCCGCTCAGCCCTGTGATGCCCCTGCCTGTGCGCTTCAAGATCACGTCTGCAATCTCGTCGGATTTTTCTGAAATGATAATCACCATTTTGGCAAAAGATAAGCCCTCTAAAAAATTATCAATCATCTTACTTGCGATAAACACCGAAATGACCGAGTACATGGCGGTGACAGGGCCAAAGATGAAGAAGCCGATGGCAATAATCGTAGAGTCTAAAAAAAACATAATTCTGGCCACCGTCATGTGCTTGGCTCTTCTTTGTATAATGGACGCCAACAAATCGGTGCCGCCTGTCGTCGCCATGCATTTAAACACAAGACCAAGCCCCGAACCTGCAAACACCGCGCCAAACACTGTCGCCAAAATAAGATCGGCATGAAGCTTTGGCAAGCCTTGGGTGATCATAAGCGCAAAAGATAAAAACAACGTCGCGTACAGCGTTTTAAACAGCACATGCTTTCCAAAAATTTTGGTGCCGACTAAAAACAGTGGTACGTTTAGTATAAGGTTTGTAAGCCACAACGGAATGGCAAACGGCAGCCACGTCTTGGATAGGTTTAAAATAATAATCGCAAGACCTGTGAACCCACCTGTCACGATGTTGTTGGGCTCATAAAACACGTTGAGGCCGACCGCCAACAGCGTCGTCCCCACCGTAATCAAACCATATTCTATCAAATGTTTTTTCTTCTGCATACAACCAACCCGCTCTATTTTTTTTTCTTATCCATCAAAACCGTCACAGCAAACAACGGCAACTGCATCATGCGCATCAATCGGGTCGGCTGGGTCAACAGCCGATAAAACCACTCAAGGCCAAGTTGCCTAAATGCCTTGGGCGCGCGCTTCGTCTGGCCGCTGAACACGTCAAAACTGCCGCCGACACCGATGCACACCTTTACATTTAACTGCTGAATATGCTTCGCAATCCATTTTTCTTGCTTTGGCACACCCAAGCCCACAAGAAGCAAGTCTGGTTTCAACCGATTGATCTCTTCTATGATTATCTTTTCTCGTTCGGCGTCAAAATATCCGTCCGAAACGCCAACAATTTTTAGGTTTTTATATTTTTTGCACATTTCTACTTTTGCCGCCGCCGCAACGCCCTTGCCGCCGCCAAAAAAATAGACGGTTTTGTCCGTATCTTTGATGCGGTCGAACACCATAGGCACGATGTCGCACCCCGCCACACGCTCTTTGATTTTGTTGCCATAAAAACGAGACGCCAACACAACGCCGATGCCGTCTGGCATGACGAGCGACGCGTCTTTTAAAATTTGAAACAGCTCTGCATCCTTTAACGCCGCCATCACCATTTCGGGATTGGGCGTGAACACCATATGCTTTTTTGTACCACTTAAAAAAGACAGTAGTCTCTCTACTGTCTGCGCATTGGTGAGTGCATCAAATCTTACGCCTAAAATTGTACAACACTCTTGCTTTGTGTTCATCGAAATGCTCTCCTCCTAGCCCTCAATCTGATACGTTCCTTTGATGATAAACCACGCATCCTCGGTTATTTTAACACCCCTGCCGTCTCCACGTGGGATAATGATGATATGGTTGCGCTTGGCTTCGTTGCCTTGCACAAGTTCTGCCCCTGTCGTCGCATCCACAACACCCGCCACGCCAGTAATGTACACATTGGCACGGCCACTCCGCACAATCATCTCTGTACCCTCACTGCCCAGTACGACTTGCCCCTTTGACGCAAAGACCGGCATATACGTATCCGTCGGCACAGGTGCGGATTCACCAGCACTGCCCCGTTCAATTAACAGCGCAATGAGCGGCTCTACCCGTTTCACTACCTCTGCCACAATGTCGTCTGTAGACGCTGTTGTTGCGGCAGTCGTGGTGCCTGATCCGGTGCCGTTTGCCGTTATCCGCGCCATTACATCGCTGATTTTGCCGTCTACATAACTTTTGGACACAAGAGGATCGTCATTGGTGCCGGGCTGTGCCGCAAATACGGTCAACGCCAACGCCGTTACAAACAGTGTAACCGTAAGTATAAGTGCCTTTTTTTTCATGAATTTCCCCCCTTACCGCAGTGTATCAATCAACGTCTTTAAATGTTTGTCGTTTTCATGGGATTTTCGAACGAGCGCCGTGACAGCCTGTTCTAAAATTTCTACGTAGTCACCATAATTTTCTAATATTTCTTCTACCTGCGCGATCATCTTGTCACTGTCTAAAATGTCGCTTCGGATGTCGCCTGCCGACGGCATGCGAAGCACCTTTAAATAATTTTCTACTTTCGGGTCATACACGATGCCCAACATCGGGATGTGGGTAATGGCCGCAAAAATCAACGAATGAAGCCGCATGCTAATCATCAAGTCCATCTTGCTTATAATGCCCACCATTTCGGCTGGGCTATACGCCCGATCCAATACATATGATTTTTCTTTCATGGCATCTCGTAGCTTGACAGAGATGTCTAAATCTCTCGGATACTGCATCGGAATGACCACGATCTGCTTGCCCTCACGCGCCAACTTGTCGCATACGGCGGCGATTGTCTTCACATATTTGTCAGACGGCTCTCTCGAACCGTTCCACTCACGTATGGATACGCCCACGATTTTATGTTCACCGTCTTGCACAATGCCTTTTTCTTGCAACAGCGGTTGCACCACTTCGTCTGGCGCAGGCGTCAAGGTAAACGCTGGGTCAGCCGTTATATAAATATTCGGCTTGTTGACACCGATTGTGCGCAAGTCTTTTTCGGAGGACTGCTCTCTGAGCGTAATCAAATCAACAAGGTTGATCACCCACTTGATGAGCCTGCGGTTAAATTTGCCTGAGACGGGGCCAATGCCGTTTGAATAGAGCATGACCTTCTTCCCGAGCAACTTGGCGGTTTTGATAATGCCCAAATAATACAACAGTGACCGCGTGCTTGTCCCATCTTGTAACAAGGTTCCACCACCACTCACTACGATATCACTCTTATAAATCGCCCTCAGCAATTGATACAGATTAAAGCGTTGCACCGCATGTATACCATATTCAGTTTTTGTGAATTCGGGGTCGAATGACAACGCCGTAATGGACACATCGGGCGTCATTTTTTTTATGTTGGTCGTCATCGCGAGAAGGGTTGCTTCGTCGCCACTATTCCCAAAACCATGGTATCCTGCAATCAACAAATTAATCATATCGGTCGGTTCCTTTCTATATATTCGGCGCTTCTGCGCTACACAAGCGTACGCTTGCCATTTTTAAAATACTGAATGTACCACAAATGCATCATCACCGCCGCAAGCATCCAAAAATAAGTGGCCATCATGGGCACTTCGAATACGTTCTCTACGAGGTTGTGTAAAATGATGCCTGTTAGACCGGCCAAAATGCCGATTTCGAGTTCCTTTATATCGTTGTCTTCGGTTAGGTTGATCGTGCGCAACGAGCAGATAAACACTTGGTACATGAGCGCCACAAAAGCGCCTAGCCCAATCAAACCCGATTCTACGGCTGTTTTTAAATAATAGTTGTCCATGTAAAATGTTTTGTACACATCGACACCAATGAGACGCGTAATGCCGTTGTTCATGGCCACTGCGCCGCCAAAATGCCCAAGCCCCACGCCAATGAGCGGGTCTTGTTGTAAAATTTGAAGCCCGTTCATCCAACGCACCAACCGCCCGCCGCGCAAGCTACTCGCGATATATTCGGGGCTTAACATGTACGTAATGCGGTTGCCGATGCTTGGCACAAGTGCCACGGCTAAGATGCCCACCACAATGGCAGGGATCAACAACCGTTTGTCCTTCATGCACACATAAACAAGCACCGCACCAACAAACCCAAGCCACGCGCCACGTGAAAACGAAAAGACAAGCGCCGCCATGATCAAGAGAGCACAACCGCCGTACATGATTTTTTTGGCTGTAGATTTTGCCACAAAGAAAAACGAAACACAAATTGGTAACGTCAGCGTCATCAAGCCACCCAAAATATTGGGGCTACCGATGATCGAAAAAATTCTGGTTCGAACGCCGACTTCATTTCTGTCGACCCAACCTGCGGGCATCTCAACGCCCACCGCATATTGATAAATGCCATGCAGTGCGATCAAGATGGCCACCCACACGAGCACCTTACATACATTTTTGGCACCGTCTGTCGTTCGCAACATTTGCAACACGATAAAATACCACAAAATATATTGGATAACCGCACGATACCCTTCTATCGAAATGCGGATATCGGGGGATTGTATGATGAGGATAAATGTAACCGCCACGATGAAGGTGACAATGGGCAAATCGAGTGTCGCGATTTTAACGCTCGGTTCGTCTCTGTAGGCGATGGCTTTCACCGCCCATACGCCGATTAAAAAGACAAACAGCATCTCGTCCCATAGGCTTGCCGCAAATGACGGCATACACGTACGCATGATATAATCGATAAACACATACGCCGCCACCAGATAAACGAGCTTTTCGTAGTGACGAAACAAGGGCGCAATGACCCGTCGCACAGCACTGCCCGCGCTGATAAAATCAAAAAACGCATGAAGCTTGTCCGCAATTGTATTGAACAAGCGCCCGACCATGTACCAAAGCCGATAGGCAAGGGAATGGACAAAATAAGGCGGCTTGTTTGCATAGGCACGGAGCACACGACTGGTTTTGCTATGTGCGACACTACGTTGGATAGAATCTAGGCACACTTTCAGCCCACTGTTGTCATACACCAACTGACAACCCCGCAGTATCTTTAAAAAAATTTGAATGATGACGCTATTTTGCAAAAACGAAGCCATACCACGCCTCCAACCTACTTGAATTCTATGTTTCTGATTTTCGAATTTGTCTCTACTGTTTGGGTTTTCAAAATATAGGAATACCCAACACGTACTTCTTGGTTACCTGCTTTTAACAACACACTCGATGGGTCCACCGTGTCTTTAATGACAACGGTTACGTCTTGCCAAATCGGGTGCTTCGAGAGAATGGCGATGCCGTCGCTGTTTACGCCGACGTAATCTGCTTGTTCTGCTTGCACAGACACAACCTCTGCGTTTGTGAAGCGATTATTTGCTACCAGTTTATCGCCCGGCTTTAGGCTTTTTGCTACTTCCGGCACCACAAGTGCCGCGCTTAACGTGACATAAATTTCTTTTTTCTCTGATGATACGACGCTCTCGCCTGCGTTGACACGATGGGACGTTGCTCTGTATACCACACCGCCTGCAATGGCCACAACCAATACAACAACAACCAAATCCACTACATTTACAAATCCAAATAATTTTCCTTTGTTATCAATGATTTTCACTTTTTATTCTCCTTTGTAATCTTCTCGTAAATTTTTTTATGTGTATCGGCCATTTTTTTGGCTGAAAAGCTTTTGTTGGCTTGCTCGTAAAAGGCATTGCCCATGGCGTCTCGTAGCGCCTTGTCTGCGATGAGCGTTTCCAAACGCTCTGCGAATATCTCTGCATCGCCGTTTGGCACGAGAAAACCCGTCTTGCCGTCTTCAATCATCTCGCAAACGCCCCCCGCCATCGTGCTCACGGTTGGTTTCTTTAACCGTGCGCCTTCTAAAAGAGAATACGGAAAGCTTTCGTTTAGGCTGGTCAACGTGTTGATGTCGATGGCATGATAAAAGCTCGTCATGTCGTCCACATGCCCTAGCATGTATACGTTGTTTACCAACTGGTTGTCGATGATTTGCTTTGCATATTTTTCGACTTCCTCGTCGGTGCCTGTGCCCGCAAGTAGAAACTTCACATGGGGCTGTCGTTGGCACACGATTTTTGCGGCACGGATAAACAAGTCTACGTTTTTGACGACCTTCAACCTTGCGGCGATGCCGACATAGAGAAAGGAGGGGTCATATGGCACGTCGCATGTCTCCAAAAATGTTTTTCGATCGACAAACGCCCTATCCTCTTCAAAGTCTACGCCATTGTAAATAACCAATAACCGTTCCTTCTGAAAGCCTCTGTCCATCAGCATCTGCTTAAACACATACGTAACCGTCAGGATATAGCGAAACCGACGCAACGCAAGCGCATTAATCGGCGTATAAATCCACTGCTTGTATGTCGTGTCTTTAAAATCCAATTTGTAATCACTATGCAGTGTCGTGATCATCGGTACTTTGACTTTGTGCATGATGAACAAGGCAATATAATTGGCCCTTGCTCCATGACAATGGACAACGTCACAACCGGCGTCGTTGATAAATGTAATGATTTTTTTAAGAACCGTTATGTCATAGCGCTTTTGTTGGGGGATCAGCGTGACAGGGATACCTTCTGCCTGCGCTTCGTCCGTAAACACGCTCTCCATGATGCACAACAACTCTACATCAACATTTATTTTTTTTAAATGTGTGAGGAGCGTCAGGACATGGGTCTTGGCCCCGCCTGTGTCGCCTCCGCTTATAAAATGTATAATCTTCATTTTTCAACACCTAATTTTTTTATTAAAATAGCTCCGCCAACTGCCTTGTCAGTTCTTTTCGTTCATACCGCTTGATTTCGGCCGAGTCGGGTGCGTACTGAATCACGCCGCTTTGCCATTCTTTATAATATGCGAGTAAGTTTGTCTTTATTTGGTCTACGCTATCGGTGTGAGAAACTTTTCCGATGTTTGTTTTTCTCACAAGCCCAGCGGCCGCACCCGCTTCGGGGATACACGCCAACACTGGCTTGCCCGTGTTCATATATTCGAACAGTTTGCCTGTATAAAACGCTTCGGCGCCCACCCCTGTACCTTCAATGAGCACAAGAATGTCGGCGTCCATCTGCCTTTTGACGCATTCGTCATGGGGCAAATAGCCGACGATCGTCACTTGCTTCGTCAGGTCATAGCTGTCAATTTTCTGTTGTAATTCTTTCTCGTGGTAATTGCCGATTAAGGACACGCAAATTTTCGTGCCGTCGATTTGTTTTTCTTTTATGAGAGAACCAAGTGCCTCAAAAAATGTATCTGGTTTTCTTCTACCATATAATAGCCCTGTGTAGGTGAGTTGCAGTTGTTCGCGTTTCTGCTGTTTTGGTTGCATCTTGTATGCGGTAAAATCTTCTTCGTCATATCCGTTTGAGATGACATAAAAATTATCCGCCCTGCTGTTGCTCTTGTCGATAAAGTTTTGGCGCATGACAGGCGTATTCGTAACCAGAACGTCTGCCTGTTGTAAAACCGCTTGCTCCATCTTTTTTTCGATGTTCGTTCGAACCCAGTTGTGCGGGTGATCGAGTGTGTATGGATTATTCGTCCATTCGTCACGAAAATCTGCCACCCATTTGATCGTCGGCATCTTCTGCTTGATGTACAAGCCGATGAGATGGTCGCTGTAGGGCGATGATGTCGTGTAGACGACGTTGATGTTGTGCTCTTTTATGAGTGCGAGTGCCTTTTTCTTTGTACATTCTGCCCAAACGCGGTCGCCATCAGGGATCAACAGATATTTTGCTACGACTTTGCCGGGAATGCGCATCATGCCCTGCCCTTGCGAAAAATCATAGGCTTTTGTGCGCACAATGGTGGTGCCATCGGGTATATCTTTTAAAAGCGTTTCGTCTCGCAAGACTGATGCCGACACCTCTCTCGTCAAAACAACCGGCTCATATCCATAAAGATGTAGATATTTTACAAATTTGCTCGTGCGTTGGATGCCCGAACCGCCCATCGGCGGAAATTGATTGGCAATGATTAATACCTTTTTCATTCGTTATCTCCTTGCCGCCTGCGTAATTTTTTTGCGATATAATGTATTTCCTGTTTGATTTCGCCCGACAAATACAAGGCACCACCGTAACAGACCATACCCAGCAAAACAAAAACCAACAAATGCGTCACGTTGGCTGTCATTTTCTCTTTACACCACCAGAGGAGTGCGCCCATCAGTGCGGCGCTTCCGAATATTTTAGCATAAACAGAGACAGGCAACCGCCACTTCATCATGTTTCTTGTACCAAATTTGGCCAAGCAGAAATAGACGAAAAACCCAAGGCATGTGCTGACCGCCGCCACGCCGTAGCCAAAAACAGGAACAAACGCAATGTTGATCGCCACATTAAAGACACCACCGATTAAGCTTCTATAAAAAATGGCCTTCGTGTTTGCGTTTAGCTCCCACGGCTTGATGCCATATTCGGTCAAGCCTAAAAACATCATGCCCAAAGCGACAAAACCCATGACCGAATGTCCTTCAAAGTAGCTGGCGTTAAACAAAACCTTCGCGAGCACGTCGGACAAAACCCAAAACCCAATGACCGATGGAAGCGCAAGCAACAGATAAAACCGCACGGCTTCTGACACCAGTTTTTCGGACAGTTCTTTTTTGCCTTCGCTCCACGTTCTAACGATAGTCGGGTAACTGCCCCGCATAACAGCGGTTGCCAACATCGTAAACGCCGCCGCCACGATAGAGTAGTTGGTCTGGTAGATGCCCGCGGACGATTCGCCTAAGAAACCCGTGATGATATAAATATCAGATTTGTTCAGAACGGAAGTCGTAATGAGGTTGCCCATCAGCGGGATACCATACGCTTTTAGCGTACCCAAAATTTCGTCTGATGTGTTGGTAAAATCGATATACTTATAAATTTTCAGCGTTAAGATGCCCACAAGGGAGGTAATGCCATCAAACAACGTGTAGCTGACAAAAATCCACTCGATACGGGGGCCAAACGTCTTCACCAAAAAAATAATAAGCAACAGCTTGCCCACAACCGAGAACACAGACAAAAACAAATTGATCTTTGTGCGCCTAGTGGCGGCGAGCATCGCCACGATCAACTGTGATGTGTTGTACGTCACAAACATGACGACGCCAAGCGACAAAATCGTGGTGGTGTACACATCATGAAACTGTTTGACCCCGTCGAACCAATGGGCAAACCCACTGATAAACAAAATGACCATGATGCCGCCCACCACTGAGGCGATGTTCACCCGTAGCCAAGCGCTAAAGACCGTTGTATAAAATTTATGATGCTCGTTTTCTAAATCGTATTTATTGATATAACGGAGCACAGACTGCACAAGCCACTGGATCGCCACCATCGCGATGGTCGTAATCGCAATGTTGATGGCGGAATACTTACCCATCTCGGCTGGCAGAAAAAAATAGGTGAAAACGGATACCGTAAGCACCCCAAAAACGCCTTCGACAGATTTTGCAATCATATAGATGACGGTGTCTTTTGCCATTGTGCCTTTTTTTGCGCTATGCTCTGACATACATGTTGTACTCCTTACGTAAAGTATGTTTCTATTTTGAATAAACAGGTAAAATGTCGTAGTACATGCCTGTCTGGCTCGCACGAATACGCAAATATGTAAAGTTTGATAAATCGTTTACGTTTTTGGCGCTCAACCCGTTTAACGTGATGTAGCGCACATTGTCTTTTACGGCTACATTTGTATTATAGCCCGTTGCCGCTACAACCATAACATTTTTGCCGGTCGTCTCGGTAAACTCTTTTAAAATCTTATGAAGCAGTTTGGCTTCCTTTCGGTCGCTAAACCCGTTGCTACCCCTGCCCCAGATGTCTTTGTTCATCACAAGTAGAATGTTGTTTTTCGGGCAGTTATATAAATCTTGTTGGATATAGGTCCATTGGTTATAGTCGGTCGTGCGGATGCCACCACTGTTGGTGCCGATTGAATAAATGGCCATGTTTTCGATGCCGTTACGCTCGTACTGGTTGTTCCATTTAAGGGAAACCACTTGGGTTGGGTTTGGCACATCTGAAAACCCTGCAAACATCATGGCGCGGGCGTTTTGTTGCATCTTTTGGATCGCGGCCGTCTGCACGTCGTTTGCGGTTTTGTAGTCTTTATTGGCTGTTTTTCCAAACACGGTAAAATCTTGAAAGCCGCTCTCTGGTGCCGTGCTCAAATTCACATGGCGATAATCGGCAAAGACCGCATTGGCAAGCGCTGGTGTTGGGATCGGTGCAAGCGATGTTAAGTTATCGATGTACACCGTGCTTAACTTTTGTGCGCCGCCTGTTTGCAACGCCGCCACATAAATGCGCTTTAGGCTAACCGGATATTGCATGTTGGTCGGCAATTTTGCCGTTACATATTTCCAATCGGCGTAGTCTATTTTGTCTGACAATACAACGGCATATTCTTTTTTACTGGCGTCAATAATGGTCGCCTTTAGTATGTTGCCGCTGTTGTCACCTTTTGCCCACATGGCGATGTCGGTCATGTTGGTGCCGAGTAAAATCGGCGCATCGTCAAATGCAATGTATCCGGCTTGGGTATTGGTCTGGTTGTCTAAAAATTTATAGGTGAGGCCGATGCTACTGGCGCCGTCCAAATGCTCGTTTGTCGCTCTCGCAACCGAACCAGCAATCTTTGCGTCTTCTGGATAGTTTTTGAAAGACATTTTCAAATCGCTTTCAAAGGAAGAAACGTAGTAGGTTGTTTTGCCCACTGCCACCATAATGGTAGAGGTTAGCCCTTTGTAGGTTGCGGTCAAGTTGGCAACGCCACTCTCTTTTCCTGTAAACGTTGCGCCATCTATCGTGCCCACGTTCGGGTTATCAATCGTCCATACGACGTCACTGTCGTTTACATCCCCGTTGTATCCGTCTTTGTTTAACATCGAGACGCTTAGATGGGTGCTCTCGCCGTTATCCAGTGCGTATGAGTCGGCTGTCGCCGTAATGGCGGTGGGCTGTGGCAACACCGTTACCGTTGTTTCGGCCGTGATGTTCTCTCCTACAGAGGCCACAATTTTGCCTACGCCTTCTGCACTACAGATAAACGAATTGCCCATTCGCTCGCCGTTCACGCCATCTACATAAAACTGTACTTGGCTCATATCAACAGGAACTGGGTTTTCAAATTGATCGACGCCCGTTACCGTCACTTCAAACGGTGTCGTTGCCAACACACGATTGTCGCTATGGTTTTTTATTTTGAGGTACAACTTATGTAGCGCGCCTGTTTCGTTTGTTGTTCTGATGCCGATGCCATTTGCGACTGCACGTTGGGCACCTTCAGATGGCACGTTTACAACCTTCACATCGGTTTGCCCTTGCTCGCGTAGCGCCATTGTTGTAGAGCCGCCGCCGTCTAAATGAATCGCATCATAAGCGCCATATTCAAGCATCAACCCCGCCATATCATCATGGGTTGCGCCGATGCCATTGGTTCGTCCATCCACCGCCACGATAATAATTTTTGTTTTGTCTTTGTTTACTCCGATACATGTACGAGGATTTCTTGCGTTTGCGCCGATTACAAGGCCTGATTTCACAGGCTTGCCGTTTTGTAAAATCTCGCCGCCGCCTGATATACCCGTTAAAATTTCTGAAATGTCTTTGTCTGGTCTAAACAGAAATTTCTCTGATTCGGAGAAATCTACCTTTTGCCCTACAGAAAAAGAGGAAAGTTTGTCTGCCGCCGTTTTCTTGTTTAGCACGATAATGTAGCCGTTTTCTGGCACGTCTACTGTCTCGCCCGGTGCCGAAATATAGGTGATCACCTTGTCTGTGACCACGATCTTTGATAGGTCTGGTGTCCGCTTATCGATATCGGCGGTGTTCTGGATGGCCGTTCTGTCAAAATAAATCGGCTTTGAATAGTCGCCAACTTTATTTTTGGCAAGCATTTCGATCACAGGCGTCGGCGCATTGTAAAACGACATCTGCGTATGAAGATAGTCGATAAACGGCGTCATGCTTTTGTCTAAAAACACGCCCGCGTATGTATTGTCTGCTACGTTATAATAGTTTTGACCTTGGGCGAGCCCGCCGTCTTTTACCACTTGCCCCATCGAGCTTCGCGGATTGCCCGCGCCAAAGAAGTCGCCGTTTACCGCCGCAATGACATTGTTTGTCTTTGCAAGGGTTTCCACATTTTGCTTTATACCCATTTCGCCTGTCGATTGGATCACATCAAAGCCAACATTGCTGTTTTTGACGTCAATCGAAAGCGCGTATACGTCCATCCACCCAGCGCTGTAAAGCCGAGAGCTTTTTTCGTAGACCACGCCGTCTGTTAGCACTTGTACATCTCGTTCATTATGTAGAAGATCCGCAAACACGGTCACGGAACATAGGGGTTGTGCCATTAGGAACGTGGCGAGTACCACTGTACCAAAAAGTCTCTTCATATTTTTTTTCATTGTGTCCCACCTTGTCGTCGTTAGGATTTTTTGACATCATGGATACGGCTCGTACCCAATGCGTCCGAATCCCATTATACAGAGTAATAGATTTGATTGCAAATCTTTTGCGTAAATTTCAATAAATTGTAATATAAGCGGCAGTGGGATTGACCATACCCGTACGAAAAAAGAGGATAGCCAGAAAAATACAGATGTTTTGTATTTTTCTGGCTATCCTCTTTTCTACTGCGCAACGCTTCAATCGTGGTGATTCTGTGATTATCTGATTTTTGTCCACACTTCTGCGTTGTTTGTTGTTTCGTGGTCGTGGCTTTCCGTTGCTTCAATTATTTCATAGAATGCCCAGTGCTCTTCGTATACGTCAGAAAATTGATTTGTGCTTGCATTGTTGTCAATAAATTCTTTATCTGGCACTCTGTGAAGCATACCATTCACAATTCTTGCAGCTTCCGCACGGCTTATTGCTTTTTCTGGTTTAAACACGCCATCTGCATAGCCTGCTATCCAGCCATAGTGAACGGCTGTGTTTATTTCATCATATGCCCAGTGGGTAGAAGGTACGTCGTTAAAGTGACGATCGCCCTCTGCACTTATTGCAAACATGCAAGCCATTTCGACAAATTCAGCACGAGTGATTGGATTGTTTGGTTTAAATGTGCCATCTGGGTAGCCGCTTAGTATATTTTTACTGGACAGTACATGAACAGCGTTGGCGTACCATGCTGTATCTACAACATCTGTAAACGATTTTACATTTGATGCTACTGCATTTTTATCAAGCAGTAGATTGTAGAACATTTGCGAAACTTCTGCCCTTGTCATGCCAGACTCTGGTCTAAAGTAGCCATCGCCGTAGCCTATTAAATATGCAAAATGGTCTGTTGTGTTTAAGAACCTTGCTATGCCACTTACATCTTCCGCTTCTACTTCTTCAGGTTCTTTCTTTATTACTTTAATTGGCTCTATTCCGACAGAACCCCCACCGCCTCCGCCTGTTTGTGGCGCAGGTGACGCTGTCGGTTCTGGTGACGCTGATGGTTCTGGTGACGCTGATGGTTCTGGTGTTTCTGGTGGTGTCACTTCAACAATTGGTGTTGCTGCAATTGCATAAGTTGAAAACTTTTTAACATGCGCAATAAGTGTGCTTATTTTACCGTTTTCATCTGCTATTGCTTCTATAAATTCACCATTAGACGTTGCTTCTACAATTGCATCAATATCATTCTCATGCGCGCGGTACAGCACGTAGTTTTTCATGCCTTGAAGCTCTGGCGGCAGTGGTATAATGATTTCTAACGGCATCGGAAGTTCATGTATTCTTGGAATACTCTCGATTGAATTTTCATCTTCGCCTGGCCTTGTAACACGCTTTTCTATATACATATCAATAAATAGAGGAATTGTGCTCTTTGGTTCAGCTTTATTCTTAATTCCGTCAACTTCGCTTTTTGGTATTTGTGATTCTTGTTTCTTTTCGGCAACGAATCTTATTTCTACTTTACCGCCATCTTTAACGATTTTCTTGTCTTCAGCGGTGTATACTGAAAATTCGCTTCCTTCTGCTGCAAATTGCTCGTCTAACCCATCTACCAATAAATCTGGTGTTCCAGGAATTACTTCCACAAGGCTATTTGTATTTCCGTTCGTTAGTACAATTTTTTCACCTTTTATGCTGCTGTTTACAACGATTATTAATTTTGTTACTACCTTATTATCTTTTTCAACACGAATGTTGTAAAGACCTGGCATAATGTCGCTAAATTGAAATCTACCATCAGCCGCTGTTAGTCCGCCTATTGCCGTTGTTGCCATGTTCTCACCAATTTTACGTGCGCCTTTCCATAGCGTAACCAATGCACCTGGAACACCTACCCCGTCTTCATCCACGATAAAGCCATCAATGCTGAACGTTGTTTTCCAAACTGCTGTGAACGTAACTTCATGCGCTGGCATTATGAACATATCGTCTGGTAAGTAGTGAATGCCGTCTGCGTACCAACCGTCAAACCCAGAACCTGTCTTTGTCATGTCATTTGCGCCTGGTATTTTAAATTTATAACCTGTAGCCATTTCTATTTTTTCTGTATGTGGAGGTGTTCCACTTGTATTGCCATTGCCTAAAAATATAGCTTTATATTTAGGTGCTTTTGATTCAACGACTACAACCGGCCCTGGTGCAACAGGCTTAAACGCCGAGTCCGTGTCTTTTTTACGGTCGATAACCTCATATTCTCTGCCCGGAACCAATGGCCCAAATTCAATTTCCCCGCCATCTGTTTTGCCCGGCACCCATACCCCAATAACCTCGCCTGTAGCTTTATCCACGACTGCATATTCAAAATCTGGGTTTGTTTTTGCAATTACGATTTTGCTTTCTTCCGATTTTATATCTTCTGGCGCAACTGGCTTCACTGGGGCTGTTACTGTTACGCCTGGTAGGTCTATTAAATCGCCTGGCGTGGTTGGCTTCGTTATGCCATTTGGAATCACTACAATTTCGCACTCTCCGCCTGGCGTCAGACATGGTAACGAAATTTCTCCCCCTGTGCCTGGCTGCCAAGGGCTTACTATATTTCCATCTCTATCGATAATGGCATAACTTGAATCTTTATCTGTGGGTACAACGTTTACTGTTGCGGTTTCATCAACTGCATTGTATTCGCCCGATACATCTTCAAAACCTGTTATAATTGGTGTGCCCGGCTTTATTACAGGTCTTATTGCACCAGGGTGGTTAGTGTCTGGCTTCTCACGGTTTATAACTTCATAAACTTTGCCTGGGTCAAGTCCCGGAAACACAACTGTGCCGCCATCTCCATCATATTTCCATTCACCATTTATGATCGTTCTGTCTGGTAGTGAAATCACTGCGTATTCCACATTTCCATCTGTTGGATGGATGATGATGGATGTTGGTGTTGCGTCAATTACATCTGGGCTAACGGGTAGCGTTGGCGCTGTTACATCCACTCTGCTACCTGTTGGAACGCTTCCGTCTGTAGGAAACGTGCCTGGTACTGCGATTACTTCATAGTCGCCCCCTGGTTCAAGGCCTGGGAACGATATCGAACCGCCCGTGCCTGGTTTCCATTCGCCTACGATTTGACCATCTTTATCCACTATAGCATAGCTACTACCTTCGGCAGAGGGGTTTATTACGATAGAAACTTTATCTGGATTTGTGCTATCCAATCCACCTGCGACATTTCCACCTACGCTTGGTATTGTCACTTCTTTTCGGTCTGATGCGGTTGTCGGCGTTTTATCTGTGCCTTTGTTTGCCGCTACAACTTCATAGGTTCCACCTGGCGCTAACGGCTTGAATACAACGGTACCGTCCGGTGTTAATGGCTCATACCAACCACCTGGACTTGGTGCAATTGGATTTCCATTTTCGTCTTCTGCTGTCAGTCCTGGCACGGGGTTGCCGTCTTCGTCTGTTACCGCATACACTTTATCTGGTATTGTTGGGCTTATTGTGATTTCGCCCATACCTGTTTCTTTGTCGATTGATGCTGTTGTTTCTATCGGTATCATCGTGGTGATCGTTGTGCCTGTTTCTGGCGCAATCGGTTCTGTTGGCAATGTTCCGCCTGTTGGTGCTGTTATGATTTCATACGTTTTGCCTGGTTCTAAGCCTGGGAACTTAATCTCTCCGCCATTACCTGGTTGCCATGTGCCTACGATGGTGCCTGTCTCTGGGTCTACTATGACATAGGAGGTGCCCGGCGCGGTCGGATCGATTACGATTTCTGTTTTCCCCGGTGTTGCGGGGTCTTCTTCTGATGTTGCGTTTTCGCCTACACCTGGTATGTCTGCCGGTATTGCGATCGTTGCTTCATCTGGTGTTGGGCGTATGCTTGTGCTTTTTGACGTGATGACAACTTCATAATCACCACCTGTTAAAAGCGGTTTGAATGTAATTTTGCCACCTGTTGTTGTCGTGTACCAGCCGTCTGCTGTTGCCGTAAGTTCAGTTCCCGATGCA
>JAVBJY010000040.1:0-3001 GCA_031546735.1 Eubacteriales bacterium | reverse complement strand
CGTTGCTGTAAAAGATGACAAAGGCGAATACATTTTGCTCACAGGCAACATGGTGGGCACGCTCCTTTGCGAATATATTTTAGGGCAAAAGAAAGAACTCGGTCTTCTTCCTGACAACGGTGCCGTTATCTCGACCATCGTTTCAACCGACATGACAAAAGAAATTGCAAAACATTATGGCATGGCGTACTTTGACGTTTTAACCGGTTTCAAATACATCGGAGAAAAAATAAAAATGTTTGAGGAAACGAACAGCCACACCTATTTATTTGGGTTTGAAGAAAGTTACGGCTGTTTGGCAGGTACATATGCAAGAGACAAGGATGCCGTTGTGGCGACGATGCTCGTTTGCGAATTGGCAGCCTACTACAAGACAAGAAACATGACATTGTTCGATGGCTTGCAAGAACTCTACAAAAAATACGGCTATTACAAAGAAACGATCCGCTCAATCACACTCAAAGGGATCGAAGGTGTGGCCAACATCAAAAAAATTATGGACGGCTTACGCAATAACATTCCGGATGCTGTAAACGGCGTAAAGGTCGTGGAAGCGAGAGATTATTTTAAGAGTATCTCCACCAACCTTCTCTCCCGCGTGTCCGAAAAAATTACATTGCCTGTGTCTAATGTGCTTTATTATGTGTTGGCAGATGGCACGTGGTTCTGCGTGCGCCCGTCGGGTACAGAGCCAAAAATCAAAATTTATTTTGGTGCCAAAGGTGATTCGTTGGCGGCTGTTGATCAGATATTGGCAGACACAGATAAGGGTGTTATGAAGTTGATTGATGCGGCTTTGAATTAATTAAGGCAGTGTAAAGAAAATAGCAAGTCAAGATGGCGGGAAATAGGTTGCTATCTTGACTTGCTTTTTTCTTGTAAGTGCAATTTTAAAATGCGTTTTCAATGTTATTTGGCAAGCTGCAATTCTTCTTTCAAGGCTTTTTGAAGAACAGAGGAGAAGTTGATGTGGCGTAGCTCTGCTTCTTCGTTTAGCCATTCTGGTATCGTCAAAGTTTTTTTAACAGATTTATTACGACGATATGGTTCGAGATTACAAGAAATCAATGTTATAAATTCGCCACTATCGCAAGAAAGAATGGTTGGATCACTCGCTTGTGGTATGTCAAGTTTTCGTTCTTCTAAAGAAACCAAGTAAAGACCCAATGATTCTTGTGCCATTTCCACAGATTGTTCCAATGTATCGCCTTCACTGAAACAGCCGACCAAATCGGGAAAAGATACACTATAACCAATATCTTCTTTCAAAAATATAGCCGGATACACTTTTAACATGAATAACACTCCTTTTAATCATTATTTTATTAGGAAAACGAGGCTATTTAAGCCCTGTCTGTTTTAGAAGTTTGTTGAGAGTTCCTTGTTTCATATCGGTGTTGTGGACTGGAATGGAAACCGTCTGGCTACCTTTTTTCATAATGTGATGGCTGCCGTGTATTCTGTCCAACTGCCAACCATCTTGTTCTAGCTTCTTGATTAATTCTTTTGCTCTCATTATGCTCAACTCCTCACAGAATATTATAGCACGTATTATACGTGCTGTAAATGAGTTTGTGTAAGGTACATTGCAAATTAGTGGTTGTCACCGTGACTTGATTGGGATGCTGCCGATCTGATACGAGGTGAATTGATAATCCTTATTTTTCCAGTATATTAAATGCTGTCTTGCACATAATAACTTCGTAAAGCAAATGCTTTATGATTCGAGTGAGTGTGAAATTACATCAGAGAAAAGACTTTTTGGAATTTTCGGAGGTGTCAGGTCATATGAACGACAATGCAGATTACAGGTTGTAGCCGACTTGGCTCGGTTGCAACGGTAAAAAAATAGAGACTGTAGCCACTTTGATTATTCAAAGTGGGTGCAGTTTTTATTTTTTTATGCGATAGTAACGTATACATAGCCATATTGCATGATAGACAAAATAGGTCTTATCACATATAATAATGATAGAAGTTGAATAAATGATAAAGAAAATTTAGCATCAAAACGTTAAAACGTTGTAGTATTCAGAATAGGAATAGAAGGAGGCGAGATGACAATGGCAAAACAAAAGTTTTTCTGTCTGTTTTTTGTAGCGACACTTGTGTTTCATTCGTTCGGCTGGGCGCAAGGTGCCGACGATTTGACATTTGACGATCCGTCTGTGACGTCTGATTTTTCTCGGTTGGACGAGCCGTCGGAAGAAGGTACCCCTGTAGAAGCGTATATTCCGGTGCCCACGCCTACACCGGCTCCCGTGCCGACAGAACCGCCCGAACCCATAGCACCTGTGCAATCCAATTTTAGCGAGATGCGCACGGCACCATCTGTACCATCAGGTGCGGATGCCCCAAGCACAACAATTGCCGCATCGCCAGCTTATGTTGTCTATCCTGATATTGTAAACCATTGGGCGCAGAACGTCCTCTTGTACTGCTACGACCGTGGCATCACGAGCGTGCCAAAAGGCAGTTTGTTTCATCCCGATATGCTTATCACAAGACAAGAGTTCGCCACCCTGCTAAACAAATGGGTGACAGCAAATAGCAAGACATTGGTTGACTTGGGTTTCACATACCCTAAGTTACCCGTGAAATTTGATGATGTGTCCACTGCCAATCCATATCATGATGATATCATTACGGTCGCATCGTATGGTTTGATTTCTGGGTTTGACCGCGCAGGGGGCACCTCATTTGCACCCCGCGATAACTTGACCCGTGAACAGGTGTCCGCGATTTGGTGCAACTTATTCAAGTTGTTGCCGGACGCCACCATCAATGAATCATATATCGGTGCATTGGACGTGTCTTCTATTTTGGAACGGTTCTCGGATAAATTGGCCATATCTTCTTGGGCGCAGCCCTCTGTCGCCCTTATGAAAGATCAAAAGTATATGGCGGGCTATCCAGATAGGACATTTCGCCCCAAGGGATACATCACCCGGGCAGAAGCTTATGCCATCGCCACCAATATCGAGCGGGCGCTGTTTGCCTC